>CAZPLV010000277.1:0-2377 GCA_964587295.1 uncultured bacterium | reverse complement strand
AAGGAAGAATTCGTCACCTGCGGCGGCATCAACCTGAAGGAAGTGGACTTCACCAGGATGGAAAGCCGCATCCAGCCCGGCCTCCACTTCGTGGGCGAGGTGCTGGACATCGACGGAATCACCGGCGGCTTCAACTTCCAGGCGGCCTGGACCACCGGCTGGCATACGGGCCGGGCGATCGGTTTTGGTTGATTTCATTTCTTGTTGGCTCTTGCAGACGCAGGCCAAAAAAGAAATCAACCAGCACCTGAGTGTTCCGTTTACCGGCTCTGGCCGCGCCTTCAATTCGTAACCCGCGGGTTTGTCTGAGTTTGTACTGCTGGGTGCGTCTTCCATGTAGAGGCCGTGGGTTGTCAAGCGTAGGGGGGTAGGCGCGGCGTTCTGCGAACCGCGCTGATTTGTGTAAGTTGTTGTGCTAGACGGGTTTCCGGCCTGTTGGATTCGTTCCGTTTTGGGTAGTTGGTGCCCTTGCCTTGGTCTTCCATGCGCACTGTAATCGAGCTGGTTTCGGCTCTGTGCAGGTTGGGGTCATTCCAGGTTGGGTGCTGCTATCTGAAAGACGGCCTTCTGTTACGGCCCAGACGCTTTTCGCAGTCACCCTTCCCGGAAGGTGGGCACGAACTGTTGTAGAAGAATCTGTTCAGGTGATGGTGGGCTCGTCAAGCGGGAATTGGTGGCTTGCGGTTGCTGTTGTGTAGTGGCTCATATATTTCGCCGTTAACCCAGAGGCGATGCAGGAGTACTGCGAGTTTGCGGGCGACAGCGACAACAGCTCGTTTCTTTGCGTCCTTGCTGCCGTTGTTCGCGATTCGTTCGCCGTGCCGTTTGAGGTCACTGTCAATGCCGCTTTTGCTGATAATGCGTTGGGCGCATTGCACCAGCAGACGCCTGATTTCCCGGTCACCAGTTTTGGTGATACCGCGTGTTGGGTTGCTGCTCCCGGATTGTCGTTGTCCGGGAACAAGTCCGAAGTAGGCTGCCACGTCGCGACTGCGTTTGAATCGGTTGGGATTCTCGATGCTGAGTACGAACGTCAGGGCGGTAATGTCAGCGACACCGTAGACCTGCATCAGGATGCTGGTCACCGGGTATTTGGTTTTGCAGAGTTCTTGTATTTGCCGGTTGTAATCCTGAATTGTAGTGGTGAGATTCTGGATGATTTCCAGCTGGCCTTGCAACGCGGGTAGCAGTTCAGCTGGCACGTGTTGACTGGCTTTCACTGCGAATGATTTGGTGTCGCAGGTGGGGATGCGGTGTCCGAAGGATTTCATGACTCCGCGTACGTGATTGACGAGCATTGTGCGAGCGCTGACTAGTGCTGCTCTGCTTCTCAGTACTGCCAGGTCATGCTGTGAATGCTCTGATCGGTGCTCGATTGGTGAAAGTAAATTCCGGTCGTAACGCAGTAACCGAGCGAGTTTCTCAGCGTCCAGCTGATCATTCTTTCGTGGGCTGCCATGAATGAGTCGAACGCGGGCGGCATTAGCAACAGTGACTTCATGCCCTGCACTGGTGATTACCCGGCTGGACCAGTTGGAGTGGGTACCGACTTCGATGGCAACCTGCATTGCTTCGTGTCGCCCGAAGAAGCTCTGCATATCTTTGGGTTTGGTGCGAATGCGGGCTTCTTCAAGCACTTCACCGGTCATGCTGTCGAGAATGCAGACATGAGAGGTCAGGTCGCCAAGGTCAACTCCGGCTATGCGCTGTGCTATAGATGGCGAAGGATTAGTCTGGTCCATGGCCGTTCTCCTTTTTCGGGCCATCCCTGCCCGTAACACAGGGTAATGCAGCCTCAATGCGAGTGACTGCGCAAAACGGAGGACGGCCTCTTCATCCCATCTGAAAGAGCACCCAGCAGTACAAACTCAGACAAACCTGATGGTTCCCAGGTAAGCCTCCCGCAACCCATCCCGCACGAACACGTTTTCTTCGCGCACGCGCATGCCGGTGGCGGTGGCGTGCACCATCGTCTCGGGCGCCACGATCACGCCGATGTGGCCGCGGTAGCAGACGGCGTCGCCGGGTTGGGCGTCTTCGAGTTCGATCCGCTCTCCGGCGGCGAACTGTTCGTCGGCGTCGCGGGGCAGCTGGCGCCCGGCCATGGCGTTGACGAGCTGGGTCAGGCCGGAGCAGTCCAGGCCCCAGGCGGTGTTGCCGCCCCACACGTATGGTGCGTGCAGCAGTGAGCGGGCGGCCTCAGCGATGTCGCTGACGGGTTCGGGGATTCCCTCGACGAGCACGTCGCTGTAGACGAAGGCGGCCTGGCCGTCGGGCAGGATCACGTGGCTGAAGTCCCCGGCTGTGCCGACGACGCGGAGCCCGGTTCCCCAGGACAGTTCCAGCAGTTTCACGCCCTGGACGCGCGGGCCGGCGT
>CAZPLV010000276.1:0-2387 GCA_964587295.1 uncultured bacterium | reverse complement strand
GGCCGTCACGATACCGACCACGCCCAGGGGGCGGCGGTAGGTCATCAGGTCCTTGTTGGGCATTTCACTCGGTACGGTCTGGCCGTACAGACGGCGGCCTTCCGACTGGAAGAAGTAGCAGGTGTCAATTGCTTCCTGCACGTCGCCGCGCGCTTCCTTCAGCGTCTTGCCCATTTCACGGGTGACGAGCCGTGAGAGTGCTTCCTTCTGCTCTTCCATGGCCTGACCGATGAGTCCGATGACCTGACCGCGAATCGGGGCCGGGGTCTTCGACCAGGACCTGAAGGCTGCCTTGGCGGCCTGGGCGGCCTCGCGGACCTGCTCCTTGCTGGACTCCGGGAATGCTCCCAGAACGTCGCTCATTTCGCTCGAGTTGCGGCTGAGGAAGGTCTTTTCGCTCGTGACTTCCTTGCCTGCGTACAGGTTGGGATAGGTCTTGTGTTCTGTCATGTGTGGTGCTCCTTGAGTGCATTACAACACGCCTGCAGTCGCGCCGGCTGTATGATGGCTGCGTAAACCTTTAAGCCGGTCCGGAGAGGCCGGGAAGGGGAGGAACAGATGACAGCAATCGCAATAAGCCGCCCGGACTCAGTAACGGAGCGGCGTTTTTGATGCCTGAAGACGAACACCCGAACATGATCCACAAGGCCGACATCATGGACGCGCAGCAGCTGGGCCGCGCGCTGACCCGGATGGCGCATGAAATCATCGAACGCAACCGTGGCGCAGACAACCTGGCGCTCGTCGGCGTCCATACCCGCGGCGTGCCCCTGGCAGTGCGCCTGGCCAGCCTGATCGGCGAGTTTGAGGGCGTTACCCCGGGCCTCGGCAAGCTCGATATCACCCTGTACCGCGACGACCTCACGGAAATTGCGCTGCAGCCGGTTGTGAAACGCACCGAGGTCGACTTCGACATTTCCGGCATGCGGGTAGTGCTTGTCGATGACGTGTTCTACACGGGCCGCACCGCCCGTGCTGCCCTTGACGCCCTGGTGGACATGGGCCGGCCGTCAGTCATCCAGTACGCCGCGCTGGTTGACCGCGGACACCGCGAACTGCCCATTCGCGCGGATTATGTGGGCAAGAATCTGCCCACCAGCCGCAGCGAGGTCGTCAAGGTCAAGCTGACTGAAATTGATGATGAAGATGCCGTGGAACTGCTGGAGCTGCAGCAGTGACGGCGGCGGAGAAGCTTCCGCCCGCCCCGAAAAACACACACAAGCACCTGATTGACCTGAGCGGATGGAGCCGGGACGACGTCATGGCGCTGTTCGGGACAGCAGATGTCATGGGCGAGGTGATGCAGCGCACCATCAAGAAAGTGCCGGCACTGCAGGGCTTCACGGTGGGACTGATGTTTTTCGAGGACTCAACGCGGACCCGGCTGTCCTTTGACCGCGCAGCCCGCGCCCAGAGTGCAGACGTAATCACCTTCAGCTCCGGTGGTTCATCGCTCAGCAAGGGCGAAAGCCTGCGCGACACCATCGAAACAATCGATGCGATGCAGGCTGACGTGTACGTCGTGCGTCACCCCGCCGCAGGCGCACCGGAGCAGATCAGCCGCTGGACCGACGCCGCAATCATCAATGCCGGCGACGGCCGCCGGGCGCATCCGACCCAGGCTCTGCTCGACGCCTACACCTTCTCACGCGAATACGGCGGCAGCAATCCGCACGAGTTCAGCGGCAAGAAGCTCGCCATTTTCGGTGACATTGTGCACTCGCGGGTGGCGCGCAGCAACGTACGGCTGTGGCGCGAACTTGGCGCCGAAGTGACCCTGTGCGGACCGCGCACTCTGCTGCCACCCGAACTGGCAGAGGTGGGCGTGACGCTGACCAGTAACGTAAGCGAGGCAGCGGAAGGCGCCCACGCGCTGATGGCGCTGCGCCTGCAGCAGGAACGGATGGCCGGCGGACTGCTGCCCTCAGTTGCTGAATACCGGCAGCGCTGGCAGCTGAAGCTTGAACACCTGAAACTGGCGGATGAAAACGCCCTGGTCATGCACCCCGGCCCCATGAACCGGGACATCGAAATTGAAGGTGCCCTGGCGGACTCGGAGCGCAGCGTCATCCTGAAACAGGTTGCCAACGGCGTACCGGTCCGCATGGCCGTGCTCTACCGTCTGCTGGTTGGCAGGCGCTGAAGGGAACCCTGAAAATGACCACTGTAATCAAGAACGGCACGCTGATCGATCAGCACGGCGAACGCAAGACCGACCTGTACCTGCGCGAGGGCGTAGTCCTGGGCGAAAACCTGGACGTGGAGGCGAGCGAAGTGATCGACGCAACCGGCCTGCACGTCACGCCAGCTTTCGTCGATCTGCACACCCACCTGCGTGAACCCGGCCAGGAAGAAAAGGAAGACCTGGACAGCGGCCTGCGCGCAGC
>CAZPLV010000275.1:0-2388 GCA_964587295.1 uncultured bacterium | reverse complement strand
CCGGCGAAGCGGACGGGCCGCCCACCAAGCTGGGTGTGGCCTGGGTTGACGTGCTCACCGGCAGTCACGCCGCAACCGCCATATTGGGCGCGCTGTTCCAGCGGGAAAGGACCGGCGCGGGGCAGCACATCGACATGTCGCTGCTGGACGTGACGATGGCAGCCATGGTGAATCAGGGGCAGGCAGCTCTGGCGACGGGCGCGGTTCCGGCAAAGCTTGGCACCGGCCACCCGTCAATCGTTCCTTACCAGGCGCTGCCCGCGAGCGACGGCTGGCTTACCGTGGCTGTGGGCAATGACCGGCAGTTCGCGCGCTTCGTCCACGTGCTCGGCCTTACGGAGCTGGCTGATGATGAACGGTTCGCGACCAACAGCTCCCGGGTCGCTCATCGCGACGAGCTGATTCCGATGCTCGAGCAGGTCATGGTGACCCGCACGCGTGCCGGGTGGCTGGAGAAATTCGCTGCGGCCAATGTGCCTGCCGCGCCAGTCAACACGCTGCCCGAGGCGCTGCAGGACGAACAGGTCGCTGCCCGTGGGATGGTGGCCAGCATGGCGCACACCAGCGTCGACAGTTACCCGATGATCCAGAGCCCTTACGCGCCCGCGCTCGGTGCTGACTTGCCGCGCCGGGCTGCCCCCATGCTGGGGGAGCACACGCGTGAGGTCCTGCAGGAGCTACTAGGGTTGTCGGACGCAGAACTGGAAAAACTTGCAGATCAGCGTGCCGTGGTCGGATGAGGAGACCGTGTGTTACTTAACATCGATACTCGGTCAAAGCACGTAGAGAAGCGACCCGCAAAGCGGCTGAATGATTTCGGGTTCAACGAGCTGGATTTGCAGCGTGTGCTCTTCGGGTCACTCGACAGGTTGTTCCCTGAAGAAGAACTGCTGCTGGTCATGCAGTCGAGGGCATGGCAGGAAGAGCCTGACCTGATGGCTCTGGACAGGGACGGAAATCTCTTTATCTTCGAACTCAAGGCATGGGAATCAGACAGCTCAAACCTGCTGCAGGTGCTGCGCTATGGGCAGATTTTTGGCAGTTTCACGCTTGAGGATCTGGACGAAAGATACCGCAATGATCCGGACATGCCGGCCCTGGCGGAAGCCCACGCCGAGAAGTTCGGGGTGGTGCTGGATCCTGGTGCCTTCAACCGTAAGCAGGTATTTGTGACGATAACCAACGGGCTGGACTACAGGACACGGGAAGCTGTCCAATACTGGCGCTCAGCCAGTCTGGATGTCCGTCCGTGGATTTATCGCGTCTATGCAGGCGACGGTAACGACATGATGCTGGAGCTGGCCCCATTCCGCGTTCATGACAATCCGTACGAGGACCTGGCCGAAGGCTATTACATCCACAACACGAACTTCAATAATGATCCAGCTGACCACGACAATATGCTGGCGGAGCAGAAGGTCGCCTCATATTTTGCCCCCTGGAAGTTCAAAGTGGAGAGGCTTGCAAAGGGAGACTATGTCTTCCTGTACCAATCCGGCGTGGGCATTGTCGCGATAGGCGTAGCAGACGGCAGGCTCAGAAAGTCGGCCTACCAGGGCGATGCAAAGTATGCCTCTGAAGAGTATGCGATGAAACTCGATCTGTTCCAAAGGGTGTCCCCACCAATGAGCGCGGCCGAAATCAAGAAGATTGCCGAGACCGACTACCGCTTTCTGCAGACGCAGTTTGCCATCAGTGCCGAAGCTGGCAGCAAGATACGGCGGGTATTGCATGAAACGAACAGGCTGCAGTCTATTCCGTAGCGATCATTGGTGTTACAGCGGTGCTCGCGAGCCCTCAGTCCCAGTTGACCTCGCCGAAAGTGTCCTCCCGGTCGGGTGAGGTGCTGAACAGCGATACCGGCACGCCGGTGTATTCCTCGATCAGCGCCAGGTAGCTTTCCAGTTCGGCTGGCAAGGAGTCGCGTGAGCCAAGGCCGCGCAGTTCGCCCCAGCCGGGCAGGTCACGGTAGACGGGTGTGTCGCCATCGTAGTCGACAGCCACGCGCACCGTGTCCAGACCGGACAGTACGTCGAGCTTGGTGACGACCAGGCCATCGAAGCCGTTGATCTCGCAGGCGTACTTCAGTTGCACCAGGTCGAGCCAGCCGACCCGGCGGGCGCGGCCGGTGGTGGTTCCGAATTCGTCCCACTGGTTTTCGCCGGTGCCGCGCAGGCGCCCGGCAATCTCACCGTCCAGTTCGGTGCCGAACGGACCGTGGCCGACCCGTGAGGTGAACGCCTTGACCACGCCGTAAACAGTGTCCAGTGCCTTGTGGCTGACGCCCGCTCCGACGATTATGCCGCCCACGGTGGGGTGACTGCTGGTGACGAACGGGTAGGTGCCGTAGGCGAGGTCGAGCATGGTGCCCTGGCCGCCTTCGAACAG
>CAZPLV010000274.1:0-2475 GCA_964587295.1 uncultured bacterium | reverse complement strand
CACCAGCTGTTCCAGCCGCCCGCGTTCCCGCTGTGCAGCGCCCGGTTCCGTCAGATTGACGGCGAAGTAAGCGCCCAGCAGGCTCAGTTGACGCTGTTTCAGCTCGGCAGCCAGTTCACTCGCGTCCACCGGCAGGAAGCCGTAATCACCGAGTTCAGTACCGGAGTAGCCTGTTGCCTGCATTTCATCGAGCATCCGGCGCCAGCTGACCGCTGGCGCGCCCATGCCGACCAGCCCCCAGGAGCAGGGTGCGTTTGCAATCCGGATTGTCGCAGCGGGTTTCACGGCAGCAGCATCCTCCCGGGTAATGTGTGCGCAGAAAATAACACGTATGCGGCGGGATACCCAAAGACAGGCGCCCGGCTTCCTTTTCCGGAAACCGGGCGCCCCCTGCTGCCCCCAAGAGATGTTCTCTTCCTTATGCATAGCCCCCCGGCTACAAATCCAAGTATGTACCGCCGGGCTTCGATGCGAAACTCTCACATGTCATCAGCCGCTTGAATCACTTGTATCAGTGCACACAGTTAATGCCTTAGCTGCCGGGATTTATCGCCTGCAGCCACGTGCTGCCGTCGGCCGACCGAAGCAGCCGGAAATGACCGAAAACAATGTAGCTGCCGCTGCCGGCCGGCTCCTCAAAGCCGACGGAGACGGTTGATCCATCGGCGCTGCTGGCCGGAACGTGGAAGCGCATCAGCCGGCCTTCACTCTGGAAGTCGGGCTGCCACTGATCATTCAGCCACAGGCCCAGGCGGGTGGCCGGCAGCGTGGTGAGCTCCAGCTCAACATTCCAGCGCCGTTCCTCAACCCGGACGGCACGGGCACCCACAACCCGGGCTTCGCTGCCGCCACCGGCGGACGGACTCCAGCTTCCCGCAGCAGGGTCGAACCAGCCCGAGTCCGCAGCGATGAACGGGTCCTCAGCCGCTGCACCTATGCGTTTCGACGCCGTGTTCACATGCACCGGCCCACCGGGCTCAATCGGGAACGAGAGCACATGTGTACCGGCAGTGAGCTGCCGGGAACCCTGGAACCGGCTTGCCAGCCAGATGCCAACATCAGCGGGCTGCCCGACCTGGACGCTGAGTTCCAGTTTAAGTACCGGGACGGTGGCCTCGCGCACGGTGGCCCCATGCAAACCCACGGTCTGCAGGCCAAGAACCTGCACTATGTAGTTTCCGCCCGAGGGACTCTGGGCAATTCCAAAGCCGACCAGGTTGAACCGACCAAGAAGGTTGGCGCGGTGCCCGGGACTGTCGAGCCAGCCCTGCACGGTGGAGGCAGCCAGATCCGGAGAGTTGTTCAGATAAGCAAGGTTCTCGGCAGCTGCTTCCATCATGGCGCCGGAACGGTTGAGGCGCTGACTCAGGCTGCGCCGGTCCTCATGCGGCGACTCATGCGCCAGGTAGCCGAGTTCTGCCATGTCGGCAGCGTGATGCCGGGCCGCCAGGGCAAGGGACTCATCGGGCAGTACCGGGGCCAGGCCGTGCCTGGCACGGGCCGCATTCGTCTCGGCCAGAAGTTCGGCCTCGAGCGCGGGCAGTGGAGGAATACCGGGATAGCTGACGAGAAGGCCATTTGCACCGGCAACACCAAGTGCCAGAAGCGCAGCCAGCAGCAGTGCGCGTGTCACCCGGACAGTATAAGGCGCGCTCTGAACCGCTCTCTGACTTGGGTACAATCAGCGTGATTAAGGCAATTCCGGGCGAGCAGCCCAAGGAGGTACGCATGAGCACCCAGACCAGCAGCGAGGTTAAAGGAGCGATCGAGAACGCCTTCATTCTCGGAGGACTTGAGAAAGCTGAGGACAGCTACGAGCTGTTCAGCCCGGGAACAGGCGAAGTCATTGCACAGATTGCGTCCTGCACGCCCGATGATGCACGGCGCGCAGCCGATCTGGCCGTAAGCGCTTTCGGCAAGTGGAAGGCGCGCACCGCATTTGAGCGCGCTGAGATTCTGCGCAAGTGGTACGACCTGATTATCGCGAATGCCGATGAGCTGGGCACCCTGACCGCACTGGAAATGGGCAAGGCCTACCGCGAAGCACGCGGTGAAGCCGTCTACGCCGCCAGCTTCGTCAGGTTCTACGCCGAGGAAGCAATCCGTGTCTACGGCGAGACTGTCCCCGCCATGCACAACAACAAACGTCTGCTGGTGCAGAAGCAGCCTGTGGGCCCGGTTTACGCCATCACCCCCTGGAATTTTCCGTCGGGCATGGTCACCCGCAAGGCTGCCCCGGCACTGGCCGCCGGTTGCAGTGTCATCCTGAAGCCTGCTTCGCAGTCACCGCTCACCGCACTCCGCCTGGCTGAACTCTGGCTGGAAGCCGGCGGCGAACCCGGCACGCTGCAGGTCCTGCCGGCTGAAAGCCCTCGTGCCATCAGCGAGGTACTGATCAAGGACCCGCGCATCCGCAAGCTGACCTTCACCGGCAGCACGGAAGTGGGCAAGATCCTTTACGGGCAGGCCGCTGAG
>CAZPLV010000273.1:0-2479 GCA_964587295.1 uncultured bacterium | reverse complement strand
CGAACTGCAGATCGTACGGTCCGTCCAGCAGCCCGAATGCCCGGTTCAGGGACGGAGGCAGGAAGAACACCCGCAGATCCCTGTCCGGATTGCGGTCCATGTAGCGGTTGGCGTAGTTCCGGATGCCATCCCAGCTGTCGCCGAACATGCCCCGCAGCGCCGTGTGCTCCAGATACCAGCGCGCGTAACTGGTTTCTTCATCCTGGTTGAGGAACTCATGGATGTTGCGGAATGAGTCCTGCCAGGCAAACGTGGATTCGCGCCGGTCCGGCTCAGTGGAGAACAGGGGCGGGTCTTCCAGAACCACACGCCTTACAAGTTCGGGAGCGTTGGCTCCGAGCCAGACACTGAGTAGCCCTCCGGAGGAGTGACCTGAAAGCATGACGGGCTCACCGATCACTTCTTCGATGAACACGGCCAGATCAGCACCCATGGCTGCCGCCGTGTACTTCGCCGGGTCCTTGCTTGAGGCACCGTGGCCATGCTTGTCGACTGCGAACACGTGGAAATGCTCCGCCAGCTGCGGCAGGACCGTGGCGTATGACTGCCAGGTGGACTGCTGGCCGTGAATCAGCAGCAGCGGCGGCCCGTTGTCGGGCCCTTCACCGTAGTTCAGGACTGTGCCACTGGGCAGCTCGTGCTGCTTTTCCACATAGCCGGCCTCGAGGATGGCTTTGGCGTCACCCCGGTCGTAATTCATGTTGTTCCAGAA
Organism: uncultured bacterium; assembly: GCA_964587295.1. Lineage (GTDB taxonomy): Bacteria > Deinococcota > Deinococci > Deinococcales > Trueperaceae > CALDPK01. The sequence continues at coordinate 1,767 of CAZPLV010000273.1, read as the reverse complement.
CCAGACGCCGACTGCAGCGAGCAGCAGCACCACGGTTATGCCGGCACCAAGCCAGGCGCCCCTCACTTGCCCTGCTCCTGGGCAGCTGCGTTCTTCATGGCCTGGGCGAAAGCACGGACTTCCTCATGGCGCACCACCTTCGTTTCAGCTTACAGGTAATGCAAGTTATGCAAGTTGCTCAGCCTGGCAATGCCGCAGACGCTGTTAAGGTTGACCCTGTGCAAGAGAACCTGAAAGTCGTTGTCATCGGCACCGCCCACGTTCACACCGCCGGCGCGATCGCCGAAATCAGCAGTCATCCTGAAGTCGAGCTTGTCGGTATAGCACTCCCGGATGCGGACAGCCCGGCCGAGGTTCCGTCTGGCCTTGCGGTTTTTGACTCGCTGGGCAACCTGCCGGAACACGATGCAGCGGTGATCATGACGGACATTGACTCGCACGACCGCGTACTGAAGCAGCTGCAATGCAGGAAAGTGTTCATTGAGAAACCACTTGGCCTGAATGCCCGCCGGGCAGAGCAGATTGCCGCCGGGCTCGAGACCCGCGGCATCCAGGCGGAGCTCGGCTTCTTTCTGCGCCGCTCACCTGAGCTCACTGCGCTGCGGGACTCCCTAAGGCGCGGGGAGCTGGGCACGATCCGGCATGTGAACATTCAGTTCGCCCACTCCGGATTTTCCGGTGGCTGGCTGAAACCGTACCCGGCGCACATGTCAGTGAAACGCCAGGGCTACGGCACGTTCGGCGACCTGGCCTCACACGTGCTGGATTTCGCTGGTTCGGTTTTCGGCGCGCTTACGCCCGTTTCGTGCCAGCTTGACTATGAGCCGGGCGACCAGGTGGACGCCCAGGGCCATGCGCTGCTGCTGACGGACACCGGCGTCCGCATGACCGTCTGGACCGGTGCACTGTCCGCAGTCGGCACCCTCAGTATCGACATTTTCGGCGAGCAGGGTGCAGCCCGGCTCCGTGACGGCCAACTGAACTTGACCGGCCCGGACCGGCAGCCACAGACGTCCACGGCCGAGCTTTCGCCCAGCGCGGGACTCCGTGTCAGTCTCGACAGCTTCCTGGGCAAGGAAGTACCACGCAGCGCAAGCCTGGCCGAAGCCATAGAGACGAATCGCCTGCTGGACCGTCTTTACGAGTTGGCCGGGGCCAACTAGCCGTTATGGCGCAGCGCCGATGTTGAACAGCCAGTGAATGCCGAACCGGTCGGTCACTTCACCATAGGTGTCGCCCCACACTTCCGCTTTCAGCGGCTGCACCGAAAGCGCCCCATCTGCCAGCCGCTCGAACCAGGCTGACAATATCGCCGAATCATGTCCATGCAGCGTCAGATGCGTGTTACCGACACCCTTGTTGGCGGTGTCGGCATGATCACTGGCCATCAGCTCAATAGGTCCACCCATGAGGTTGGCGTGCATGACCAGGTCATCCACATCTCCGGGCATACCCGGGGCACCCTCGCCATACGTCATGACGTTGAGGTCTCCGCCGAAGACGTCCTGATAAAACGTCATGGCCTCACGGCAGTTGTCGCTGAAGTAGAGATACGGAGTCAGGAAGGTGCTCGACATGTGAGTCACGTCCAATCGCCTGGGCCCCAGAATGCTGAACGGGCAGCGGGGCCGCTCTGCTCGCCGTGACGTAAGTAATAGCACAGGCGAAAGCCTCAACCTGCATGATTGCAACGGCTGGTTGACACCGGCAACAGCCTGCCTCTACCCTTACCCAACGACAGGAGCAGCCCATGAACCAACCGGTAAC
>CAZPLV010000272.1:0-2495 GCA_964587295.1 uncultured bacterium | reverse complement strand
AGGTCAATTCTGATGAAGCGGGGTCTGTACAGGTCGGCGTCAGCGTAAATCCAGGCGACGTCGCGGGCGTTCACGTTGTAGCTGATGAGCAGCTTGCCATTCTCCGTGAACTGCGGATGCGCGTGGGCGTTGTAGGTGAAGGAAAGTCCTTCCACTGTCTCGGGTGTCTCGTAGATCAGGGTTTCCTGCTCCCAGGGGCCTTGAGGGTCGCAGCTGCGGAAGGCCAGGATGTTCGGACTGAAGCTTTCACGCGTGTCCATCGTCACCAGCAGGTAGCCGTCTTCCAATGGCGTGACCGAGTACTCGTTGGCGACGCCGTGCAGAAGCCTTTCTGAGTCCGCCGGCTCAGTTGACCAGCCGTCCCCGGTGGCGTATTCCCAGCTTGCGTAGTGGCTGACGTTGCCGCTTGGGGCGCGCGCGAGGCGCATGTACTTGTCATCACCCAGGTCTTCGGTGCCGTAAATGTAGGTGTAGTCGGCTGATTCCATGATTGCCGCGCCCCAGGAGACGCCGTGCTCGGATGGTGCGGGTTCGATGGAGCGGAGTTCCATGCCGTCAATGGCGACGGTGGCCAGAGCATTGTCAAGCCAGCGGAAGCTGAAGATGCCGCCATTGTCGAAGCGTTCGAAGCGGATAAGGAACACGCGCAGCAGCGTTTCCCCGGCCTCTTCCTCCAGGACGGCGTCGTACACCCAGTACCAGCTGTCGTCGGTTTCGGGTCTGAAGTAGCTGACCGGCAGGGTACCGATCATGCCGGTGAATGTTTCGAGTTCGTCGCCGTCCTGCACCACCAGGGAGTTGTTGATGAATGGCGCATTGCGGGGCCTGGTGCGGCTGGGGTTGACGTGGCCGAGCAGGGTGTCGGAGAACAGCCACAGGGTGCGACCATCAGGCAACCGGATTGAGTAGGTGCTGTCCGCGCCTGTCCAGCCGGGCCCGAAGCGGGTGAACTGTTCATCGAACTTCTCGTCAATCACTGTGTTGGCCTCCCAGTCGGTTGAGCCTGCCGAGCAGGTCTGTGCCGCCGCATGCGACAGCAGTGCACCGGCAGCGATGGTCAGCAGTGTGCTGAGTGTTTTCATGTCGGGCTCCTTGTGAATGCCACGCTGGCTGCGCCCAGCAGGGCTGATTCGTCCAGTGAGCTGGCCGCTGTAAATTCTGTTTGCAGACCCTGACGCTCCAGTTCGGCGCGGGCTGCCGGTGCGTAATGGCTGAACGCCCGGGCGATGCCGCCACCTGTTACGAGCAAGTCGGGTCTGAACTCCCGAAGTGACGGAGCGAGTGCGCGGATGAGCTGCTGGCCAAACTCCGTGAAGACCTCCCTCGCGTCGCCGTCGCCTGCCAGCGCCAGTGCAGCTATTCCGGCGACCGTTGCGGCTTCACGCGTGCGCGCGTCCCACCGGGCCTGCAGGCCCCGGGTTGAGAACAGGTCATCCACGGTTGCCCCGTCATGTTCGATGGCGTAGACGAAACCGTCCTCGGGTACGCCGGGGCCGCTGCTGAGGAGTTCGCCGTTGACCGCGTAGGCGGAGCCACAACCGGTTCCCAGGGTGAGGATGATGGTCCGCGTGCTGTTCCTGGCGGCGCCGTAGCAGAGTTCACCCAGCGCAAAGGCACGGGCGTCATTCACGAAGGCAGTCGGCAGTTGCGCCAGCTGCTCTGCGCGACGGTGCAGTGCAGGCAGCAGCGGAATTCCGTGCAGCGCCTCGAACTTCGCCTGGTCGACAATCATGAAGCAGCCGCGCTCGGCGTCAAACGGTCCGGGAACTGCCATGCCGACGCAGTCAGGCGCGGGAACATCGGAGTGAAGGACGGCTTTGAGGGTGTCAGCGAGCTGGTCGAGGACGTTGTCGGCTGCCGCGCGGCTGTTGAGGGGTCGGTCAGTCCGGCCGAGGATGGCGCCGGAGCGTGTGACCACGGCGGCACTGACCGAGCTGCCGCCGATGTCACACGCCAGGCACGCTTCCTCCCCAAGGCCGGCCTTCATCAGTTCAGTTTCCCTCCGCTGTCGTGTGGTTGCCGCCACGCAGAAGCACGTTGTGCAGGGTGATGTCCGCAGCGGGCGCGGATCTGGTCAGCTCGATCTCACCGAACTGCCTCGGCTGGATGCCCGCGACCGTCTCGAGTACGATCTGCGCGTACTTGCCGCCGGGTACCAGCACGGGCTTCTCGATGTGGGGCTGCTCCATCGGTGCTTTCGAGCCGGCACCCGCATTGCGGAAGCTGCCCTCGTCCCCGTGGTTGTAAGCCTGCCCGAACGGACCCTGGTTGGTTACGTCAGCGAAACCGGGTCTGCCCTCGTCGCCGAGCCAGTCCATTGCCTCGCGTTCATGGCCGAACGCCATGAGCACCTCGAAGGCGTAAGCCGGCCAGGTGGTGTAGGCACCCTCATCCTGGTGATCGGTGCGCGAGCTGAAGGCAGTATCAGGATCAAGCGGGGACAGTGCATGCATCCACGTCTCGGTTTTGAGTTCCCGCATGAAGAAGGCGACCAT
>CAZPLV010000271.1:0-2513 GCA_964587295.1 uncultured bacterium | reverse complement strand
TCGACGTCGGCGCCGGGGTCGAGCTGAAAGCTGCGCCACTCAATCTTCAGCTCGTCGCTGAAGGGAAGTTCCTCCATGGCCAGTTCGAGGTTGCGCCTGCCGATGTAGCAGAACGGGCAGGCGATGTCGGACCAGATCTCAATCTTCATGTCCCGAGTTTAGGCGCCGGTTTGCATGGCCAGGGTATTCCGGGACTGGCCCCGGACTGATGAAACGGTGCGTGCGCCTGCAGGAGCCGTTGGGCCGCCAGCGCCCGAGCCCGCCGCGGACGGGCAGCGGACGGACCTGATGGTCTATCCTCCGTCAACAACTGACAGGCCGGCCGGCTGCGGCCGCAGGCAGTTACGGGAGGAAGAGGCATGCGTTCAGTTCTCGCAGGGTTGGAATGGCTCAAACTTTACGGTGGCATCGCTGCCGCCGTATTTCCTCTGGAGACGGGTGAGCTGCTGACAGTGCAGGCCATTCCCAGGATCGACCTCGCCAACATTTCCGTCTCAATGACTTCGCAGCCATGCTGAAGGCACTGCGGAGCAGCATTGGCGTGCATTTGCTCCTGCTGGCCTTTGGGCTTGTTGTACTTCTGGCGGCGTGCTTCGATACGCAGCGGCCGATACCGGACTCGCCGCCACCCGGGAATGACCCCGTACCGCCGGCACCCAGCACCGGCTCCATCGGCGGATGGGTGAGCATGGAAACGGCCGTCAGTACCGTGCAGACAGTTGCGGCACCGCAGGAAGCGGACATCGTACCCGGAGTTCTTGTGGTGCAGATGCGTCAGGCGGACAGCCTGACGGCACTGTCGGCAGCTTCGCTGGAGGTTGCCGGGTTCGCCCCCCTGTCTGCCGAGCCTGCACCTGGTGAAGGCAGCTATGTGCTCACCATGCCGATTTCGGACGCTCGGGAGACAGTGCGCGTGGCAGAGGAGCTCACTGCCAGACCGGATGTGGTGATTGCCGAGACGGTCGCTGTCTACAGGGCGCTCGAAGTCGAAACCCGGCAAAGTGGATCGACTCCGAACGACCAGTACTTCGCACAACAGTGGGGTCTGCGTCAGATCAATATGCCCGAAGCATGGAACAGCGCCAATCTGGCTGCTGGCGTGACCCCGTTCAGAATTGGGGTGGTGGATTCGGGAGTCAATCATCAGCATCCGGATCTGCACGTGCTGAGCGGCTGGAATTTCGTGGACGGTAACAGCAACACGTCCGATCCCACTTCCCACGGTTCGCACGGGACGCATGTTGCGGGCATAGCCGGAGCCCTGGGCAACAACTCCATAGGCATCAGCGGCGTGCACCCCAACGCCCGGATCGTGCCGGTCCGGGTCATAGATGCGCAGAACAGGGCCAGAGAGGACCATATTGCCTTCGGAATTGCCTGGGCTGCAGGCGTACCGATACAGGGAGTACCCGCGAACCCCAACCCTGCCACCGTTGTCAATGCGAGTGTCGGTGGGCCAAGTAATTCCTGTCCGCACTTCATGCAGCAGGCAATAGACCTGGCCATGAGCCGGGGTGCGATTGTGGTTACCGCCTCAGGAAACGACGGAACGCCCGCCAGCCTGTTCTCACCTGGCAACTGTGTGGGCACAGTGAACATCGGGGCGACAGGTACGGATTCACGCATGACCGACTACAGCAGCTGGGGTACGGGAATCGATCTCATGGCTCCCGGCGGTCTTCCGAATCCGCAATCAGGCATGATTCTCAGTACCGACTCAACGCCTGGCACCGGACCAATCTATTCCTACATGTACGGAACCAGCATGGCGGCCCCGCACGTCGCCGGCGCACTGGCTCTGCTGCTGAGCCGGGAGAACCTGTCCCGGACCCAGGCCCTGGACAGGCTGTACTCGAGCGCAACGGGAATGGATGGCCCCAGCTGCGGCGGTAACTCCGGCTGGTGTGGCAGCGGACTGCTCAATATCGAGGGTCTGCTTGCCGGAAGTACGGTTCCGGCTCAGCCCACCATCCACATTATCGCCGGCTACTGCGCCGACGCTATCTGCAGTGAGATAATCACCTCACGATCAAAACGGATGTCTTTGGCGCCCGGCGCGCAGGAGGGTGCGTACACCTTCACCGGACTCACTGACGGCCTGTATGACGTCTGGGCATTCGTTGATCTGAACGGCGATGGCAACTGGAACCGCGGTCAGGAAACCTATGGACAGTACCCGGAGTTGCTGACACTGAGCGGGCAAGTGCTTCGGAACATGGATTTCGTGATTCCACCGGACAACACCGGAACCCCGTTGCGTTCCGCTGAATCCCGGGCCCTCTTTTCTGCCGGGGCTGACAGGTGAAGGCCTGGGCTACAGCCACGGCTGCGACGAGTACGCTCAGCTGATTGAACCGGGCGATGAAGCGCCCGTAAACGCGGGCAGGTAACGGTCAGCCGCAGGAATCGGGCGCGGAACGTGCCGCGGGTCAACCCGGAAGTGACAACCCTCCGGTTGCCGCCGTTGACGTGCGGCCAACCGTGGGATAAACTCACGCGTTTCCGGATTGCCC
>CAZPLV010000270.1:0-2520 GCA_964587295.1 uncultured bacterium | reverse complement strand
AGACAGTCAGCGCCTACGTCCAGAGCCCGGGCTGGCAAGCGCCGCTGCTCGCGCTACTGACGCTGGCCGTCATGGTCCTCTGGTCCGCCCGGCCGCAACTCCGGATGGTGCCGGCCGGCATGGTGGCGCTGGTGCTGATCACGCTCGTGTCACTGCTGCCGCTATTCGAAGCCGTGCCCCGTATCGGCCTGATCCCGCAAGTGCTGCCTGACCTCGCCTGGCCCGCGCTCAACATCGACCTGACCACCCTGGTCCGCTCGGCCTTCGCCGTCGCCGTGCTGGCCGCACTGGAGAGTCTGCTTTCTGCCGTGGTTGCCGACAGCATGACCGTCGGCGAGCGGCACGACCCGAACCGTGAGCTGTTCGGTCAGGGCGTTGCCAACATCGCGACTTCGTTCGTAGGCGGAATTCCCGCCACTGCCGCACTGGCCCGCACCGCCGTCAACGTGCGCTCCGGCGCGCGCACTCGCCTGGCCGCCATCATCCACGGCCTCACCCTGTTCGGCATCGCCTGGTTCCTGGCGCCACTGGCGGCTCAGATTCCGCTGGCCGTGCTGGCCGGCATCCTGCTGATGGTGGCGTTCCGAATGATCGAGCGGCACGCCTGGCGCCTTATCCGGCGCTCCACCCGCTCGGACATGTTCGTGCTGGTGCTGACCATGGTCGTGACCGTGCTGTTCGACCTGATCCTGGCCATCGAGATCGGCCTGATCGCCGCGGGTGTCCTGTTCATCATCCGCACCAGCCGCATGTTCCGCATAGACAAGGAGTACCTGGCGGGGGAGAGCTACCCGACGCCAAGGCACGCCACTGAGGAGGAGCTCGCCACCACAGACCGGTTCAGGCGCAGTGACTTCGTCGCCTACCGCATCGAGGGTCCGATATTCTTTGGCGCTGCCAATCGCTTCTTCGAACGGCTGCTGAAGATGGATCCGCGCATCAGACTGATACTGCTGCGCCTGGGCCGGGTGCCCGTCATGGACGCTACCGGAGCCTCGGCCCTGAAGGACCTGCTTGATCATCTGGAGCGGCGCAACGTAATCGTGCTGGTCGCTGACCTGCAGCCGCAACCACGCTCGCTACTGGAGCGGATGGGACTGATAGAGCGCCTCAACCAGGGTGGCGAGCGGGTGTTCAGCACCACGCAGCAGGCGGTGGACGCGGTCGAGGCGGGCACCTTCGGCCAGCCAGAAGTGGAAGCTACCGAACCCGCGGACAGCGGCAGCTAAACTTAGGCAAATGGCGAGGTGCGGACATGAGTGAAGCCGGACAGATGGACATCCGTTTCAATGACGGCAGGCAGCGCTATGAGGTGCAGTTGGGCGACCAGGTTGCCTTCCTGACTGTAAGGCGCTCTCCCGGCCTGTGGGAACTGCCGGGTACGGTCGTGCCGGGGGAGTTCTCCGGCAAGGGCGTCGGCTCGGCGCTGGTGAGGCACGTTCTGAGCGAAGCCCGCGCCCAGGGTGTGCAGGTCAGCCCGCAGTGCCCGTTCATATCGACCTGGATCAACCGTCACGGGCAGGATGCCGATCTGGTGCACCCGGATCACCGGCATCTGCTTGAGCGCTGAATGACATGGCAGCGCTGACACTCTGGACCGTTGGCCATTCCAACCGTTCGCTGGAGGAATTTCTGGAACTGCTGGCGGAATCAGACATTGAGACGCTGGTCGACGTGCGCCGCTACCCCGGCTCACGCAAGCATCCGCATTTCAATTCCGAGGCGCTCGCCGGATCACTGACCGAGGCGGGAATTGGCTACCTGCACCTGCCGGAACTCGGCGGCCGCCGCAAACCGCAGCCTGATTCGCCCAATACCGTGTGGCGCAACGACTCATTCCGGGGCTACGCCGACCACATGGACAGCAGCGAGTTCAAGGCCGGTGCCTCGCGCCTGCTTGAAACCGCCGCCTCCGCCCGCACTGCCTTCATGTGTTCGGAGGCACTCTGGTGGAGCTGCCACCGCTCGCTGATTGCCGACCGGCTCAAGGCCGACGGACACACGGTCATGCACATCATGGGCAACGGCAAGGTTCAGGAGCACCCGTACACTTCCGCCGCGCGGATAGTCGATGGTGAGCTCAGTTACAGCTGACCTGATTGAAGCCAGCGGCGCCCAGGTGGTGGGTGTTAACCGCAATGCCGCCAGTGCCGGCGAGCAGGTGGCGGTGCCGGCCGGACTGGCCGCGCCGCTGCGTGCTGCCCTTACGGAGGCGGGCATCGGCGCCCTGCACCGGCACCAGCGGGACGCTATTGCCGCGGTGTTCAGGGGCGAAAGCACCCTGCTGACCACCGGTACCGCCAGCGGCAAAAGCCTTGCCTATCAGCTCCCGGCGCTGAGCATGCAGCTTGCCAGCCCGGGAGCGACCGCCCTGATCCTCTACCCGACCAAGGCCCTGGCGCATGACCAGGCCCGGAGTTTTGGTCAACTGTCGCTCGCTGCCGGACTGCCCGCCGGAGCTGTCGCCAGTTATGACGGAGACACACCCACCAGCCGCCGCAGTCACATCCGCAGCAGCGT
>CAZPLV010000269.1:0-2530 GCA_964587295.1 uncultured bacterium | reverse complement strand
TCTCCTCCTCATCTTCCTCCAGGACGCGGGCCTTCTCGATCAGCGTGAGGACATCACCCATGCCCAGGATGCGGCTGGCAATCCGGTCAGGGTGGAACGGCTCGAGGCCATCGATCTTTTCGCTCATGCCGGCGAAGTAAATCGGCTTGCCGGTCACGTGGCGGGCGGACAGGGCTGCGCCGCCGCGGGCGTCACCGTCAAGCTTGGTCAGGATGAGGCCGCTGACGCCGATGCTCTCGTCGAACGTGCGCGCAACCGGCAGTGACTGCTGACCGGTCATCGCGTCAATGACCAGCATTGACTCCGTCGGCTTCAGCACGTCATTGAGGTGGGCGAGTTCGGCCATCAGGTCGTCATCAATCTGAAGGCGGCCGGCGGTGTCGACAATGATCAGGTCACGGAAGTCGTGCTTGAGGTACGCGTCGATTTTGGCGCCGGTGCGGTCCGGGCTTTCGCCGTCGGCAACCTCGAGAACCGGTACGCCGATCTGGCGGCCCAGCACCTTGAGCTGCTCACGCGCTGCCGGGCGCTGCGTGTCCGCCGCAACCAGCAGCGGACGGCGTCCCTGCGCCTTGTACTTGCTGGCGAGCTTGCCTGAGGTGGTGGTCTTGCCTGCGCCCTGGAGGCCCATCATCAGCCAGATGTTGCGGTCGGAATTGAGTGTCGGCTGGACGGTTTTGCCGCCCAGGATCTCAACCAGTTCCTCCTGCACGATGGCGATGACGCGCTGATCGGGCCGCAGGGAAAGGAGCGTCTCCGAACCCGTCGCCTTCTCCTGCACCCGCTGGGTGAAATCGCGGGCCACTTCCAGGTTGACGTCCGCTTCCAGCAGGGCCACGCGAACCTCGCGCAAGGCAGTCTTGACCTCGGCCTCGGTCAGCCGGCCACGGCCACGCAGACCCTCGAATACGTTCTGAAGTTTGTCGCCCAGACTCTGAAACATGCAGCCTCATTTGTACCAGTAAAAGTGGCCGGCGATGGTAGGCCTGACAGGCCGGCAACCGGAACGCGCGCCAGCCGCCCTTATAATCGGCCGGTAATGAGACTGTTGCCAATCGCGCTGGCTGCCATGCTTCTGCTGGCATCCGCCGCGGCCAATAACCCGGAAGAACTCAGTGCGGCGGTTGAGGCCGCACGCGAATCAGGGCAGAGGCCCCATCCTGACCAGACGCTGTGGCGGGAAGCGATCCGGACGGGCGAGCAGGCCCGCGCCGCTGAACCCGGTTCCGCAGAAGTGCTGCGGTTGCTTGCCCGGCTTTACAGTGAGGTTTCCTGGCACATCCGCGCCTACGACACCTGGCTGGAATTCGCTTCCGTTTCGGGGGAGGCCCCGGACGAACAGGCATTCGCCGAGGCAGCCCATCAGCTTGGCTTCGCCCGCTACAGTGCCGGCGACCTGGCCGGCGCGCTGGAGTACTACAGGGCGCTGGCTTCAATGCAGCCCGGCAACGCCGGGGCGCTGTACTGGCTCGGTCGCAGCCAGCTGGAATCCGGTGCTGATGATGCCGCTGCCGCCACATTCCGTGAACTGGGTGCACATGCTGAAGCAGACTCGCTGGCGGCGAGCCAGCTGCGCCTGGCTAACCAGGTTGCCGTCTACGGAGCCGCAGCGGGCCGCAGTTTTGCCCATGGCCTGAACAGCTATGACAGCGGGGACGTAAGCGGAGCGCTCAGCCACTTCGAGGCGGCTTTCGAGGCAAACATGGAGTTCACGCAAGCGGCTGTCTGGGCCGGCCGCAGCGCACTCGAGCTCGGTGAGCCGGGTCTGGCCGCACGCTACTGGCGCTGGGCGGTCGATCTTGATCCGTCAGATGAGCGCAGCCGTTACTTTCTGGGGCTGGCAGAGCGGCAGGACCGCTGGGGCGCCGACGCCGTGGCGGAGTTTGACCGTGGCCAGGAACAGTACCAGGCCGGGGCACTGACTGACGCACTCGCTTCGTTCGAAGCAGCGTTCCGGCTGAGTCCCGGCTACCTGGACGCACTCAGCTGGAGTGCCCGGGTCGCCCAGGAGCTCGGCCGTTTCGAGGTCGCAGTGGATTACTGGAGCCGGGTGCTCAGCCTCGACCCGGATGACCAGGGTGCCCGTTACTTCATGAATATGGCCGGCCAGCGCGTGGCGTTCGGTTCCGAAGTCAGCGACGCGTTCCTGCACGGTGTCGGCCTGTACCAGCAGGCAGACTTCGCGGCCGCCGAGGAAGAATTCCTGGCGGTTACCCTTGAGTCACCGGAGTTTGCCCCCGCCTGGGGTTACCTGGGTCAGATTTACTTCAGCCAGCGGCGTTACGCACTGGCGGCAGACGCCTACGAAACCGCGCGCAGGCTCGAACCTGACAACGAGGAATACACGTTCTTTGCAATGGAAGCACTCCGCCTGGCGGACACAGTGGAGTGAGCCTCAAAAGTGGTAGTATTCCCACTTGTGAATGCGGAACCTGACGCAGCCCGACCGATGCACCCCTGGGGCAACCCGCTCCAGCACGGAGCAGCCGGAGCGGCGTCTGCAAGGGCTCCGGGCTCAGCAAAAGTCCCG
>CAZPLV010000268.1:0-2536 GCA_964587295.1 uncultured bacterium | reverse complement strand
TGGCGCCCGTCCGGACGGGCAGGGGAGGCGGTATGCGTCAAAGGGGATTTTCGCTGATCGAGCTGATGGTCACGGTCGCGATTCTGGCGATCCTGGCAACTCTTGCTTTCCCAAGCTTCCAGGCAACGTTTCGCAGCAACCGATTGGCTACTACGACCAACGAGCTTGTGGCCGGACTGTCCTTGGCACGCAGTGAAGCAACCCGCAGCACGATCGGTGCCGGAGTATGCGCGAGTGAAGACGGAGCTACCTGTGGTGGAAGTTGGAACGACGGCTGGCTGATCTGGGTTGATCGTCCTGGCGCCGGTGCCGCGCCGGCGCAATTCAATCCCGACGTGGACGAAGTGGTGCGTTATATCGATGCCCATCAACAGATGCAGGTGGCTGTGAGTGCCGACGGAACCCCTGCCTCGGCCATCGGGTTTGATGCGCGGGGGCGGCCAATAAATCCAACGCCTCCGTTGCAGGTTGCTGTACAGCCGGACAATTGTCCGGAAGGTCGTGACGATGTGCGCGTCGTGAGCATGACGCTGGCGGGCCAGATCAAGACAGTCAAGGGGACGTGCGAATGAATCGGTTAGGCCGGATACGGCGAAATGGCCACCCCGCCGCTGGTCAGGGATTCTCTTTGATCGAGGTGTTGATCGCGCTGGTGGTCTTGGCCGTCGGACTGCTGGGGCTGGCGCTGTTGCAGACGATGAACCTGCGCTACACCAAGAGCGCCGACCAGCGGACCAAGGCAGTGAACCTTGCGGGGTCGATGCTTGACATGATGCGCAGCAATCGTAGCCAGGCGGTCGGCTATACAACGATCCCCGGTGATTTCAGTTCCGTCGATGCCAGCAGCGGCTGCGGATCACCGGGCGCGGCTGGCGTGGGACCTAACCGCACGCGCTGGATGTGCGAAATAGTGGAGTCGCTAGGTCCGGGCTCGACAGGTTCGGTCACCTTCGATGGCACTACGGCAACCGTCACCGTGACGTGGGAGGAGGATGGCATGCCGACCCTCAACGACGCGGGACGCGTCGAATTGGAGAGCGTGCTGTGATCTCGAAGCGCGGTAGCCAACGGGGTGTCTCGCTGATCGAGCTGATGATCGCTCTAACCATCGGGACCGTACTTGTACTGGGTTTGGTCCAAGTGTTTTCTGCATCCAGAACGGCGTACCAGCTATCCACGGGATTGGCGCGTGCGCAGGAAAATGGCCGCTTCGCCATGGACATGCTGCAGCGGGACCTGCGGGTTGCTGGTCATATGGGGTGCGTCAACGACCAAGCTCGTTTCCTCCCAGAAAATATCACGCCATCGCGCCCGGCTCTGGTGTCGACATTCCTTACCGCTGCGGACCAGTTCAACGGCAACTTGGAAGCAGTGGACGCATACGCCCTGCGTTTTGATCGGATGGTGGAAGGCTTCGAAGCCAACGGCACTGGTTCCGGCCAGACGTTGTCGTTGCCGACAGTGCCTACCGTCGCCGTTGACGGAAGCAGCTGGACACCGGCCTTGCCGGCGGCGGTCCATGGCGCGCTGACGAGCCCGGTCGTGGGGAGTGACGTGCTTGTGCTGCGACATTTCGCTCCTGCAGGTGCGCAGGTAACATCATTCACCCCCGGCGTTCCGGCAAGTATCCAGTTCGATATCAACCACCTCCCGCGTCTCACCGAGGGGGTCACCAGTCCTCGTCTGCTCGGCATCAGCGATTGCATGACTGCGGCGGTATTTGAGGCGAGCGGCAACCTGTCGAGCGGCACCATCACGGTCGCGACCGGCGGTGTCAGCAAACGCAGCCTCACCGATCAGCCGTTCGTCACCGGGCAGGCGATGCTTTACCGTGCGGAGAGCCTGGTCTACTACGTGGGGATCAATCAGCAAGGTGCGCCATCCCTGTATCGGGCCCGCTTCGGCCTTGATGGTGCAGGTACCTTGACTTCAATTAACGAGGAGCTGGTCGAGGGCATCGAGTCGCTACAGCTGCAGTATGGACTGGACAGTGAGGTCGGCGCGACAGCGCGACCGACCGGAAATATCGGCCGCAGCCACGTCGCAAGCGCAAGCATCTTTCCTGCGGGCACGGCCGAAGCGAACGCGAACGTCTGGCGACGGGTGGGGATTGTGCAAGTCGGGTTGCTGGCACGCAGTGTGGAGCGGGCTGCGGCCGAGCAACGCAACACCGACGACGATGCAGGTGTGGCACCGCTTTCAATCGTGGGTGTTCGAATGACTCCGCCAAATGATGGCTTCTATCGCACCGTCTATGAAGACTCGGTTGCTCTGCGCAATCGTCTTTTCGGTAATTGAGTGATCGTCATGCATGTTCCTTTTGCCAACAAACAACGCGGCGCCGCCCTTTACGTTGCCTTGGTGATGCTCATCCTGCTCGCGCTTATTGGCGTGGTGGCGTTACAGGTGGCTGGACTGCAGGAACGGATGTCAGCCAACTACCAGGCCAGCAGCATGGCGTTCCAGAATGCGGAAGGCGTGGCGCGTACGACCGAGAACGCGCTGAAATCCGACGTTACGGCGGGCCGGATGCCAC
>CAZPLV010000267.1:0-2554 GCA_964587295.1 uncultured bacterium | reverse complement strand
AGCAGCATGCTTGCGTAGAGTGTCCACGGTCCGTGCCTCCTGGGCTCCTCGCTGGCCGATGCTGCTGTAATCTCAGCGGACGCCAGTGTCCCGATGCGCCAGAATCGTTGCCAGGGCCACACTGGACTTGCCGGTCTGGCGGTCACCTACGATCAGCTCCCGCTGGCCCCGTCCGATGGGGAAGAGCCCGTCAATCACCTTGATGCCCGTCTGCAGCGGCCGGGACACGGGGCCGCGCTCAAAAATGGGTGTGGCCGGCCGTTCCACAGGCAGGCTCTCGCGGGAACCTAAGGGGCCGGCATTGTCCAGCGGCACGCCCAGCGGGTCGATGACGCGGCCCAGCAGCTCGTCCCCAATGGGCACGCTCAGCACCTGTCCCGTACGGTGGACGCGTGTGCCGGCCCTTAGGCTGGCTTCGCCCTCGAGCAGCGTGACCCCGATGAGCTCCTCGCCCAGATCGGTTGCCACGCCACGGGCGCCACCCTCAAACTGCATCACTTCGTCAACTGCCGCGCCGGGCAGTCCGTTCACCAGGGCGATGCCGTTACCGACCGATTCAACCCGGCCCAATTCGCCGACCTGCAGCGTCTCACCGAGCCGCTGCCGGGATTCATCCAGGGCGTCCAGGCCATTCAGCAGCCGGTCGGTCAGGCGGGAGGAATCATCCTGTGCCATCAGGCCCCTCCCCATCCGCGGTGATTCCGCTGAGTGCGTTGTCGAAGGCCGCTTCCAGTCCGCTCAGGCGGCGGTTGCCGGAAACTTCTACCGACAGCGAGCCGACTGTCAGTTCGATGCCGAACAGCAGCCGCTTGTCGGTCGTGAATTCCGGCGGCTCAGTATTGTCCAGCACCTGCCTGAGCAGGGCAGCCAGTTCCTGCCGGGCGACTTCGCCCGCTTCAAAAGCCGTTGTGATCTGTGGCCGGCCGGTCCGGGCTGCTGCACGCAGTTCAGCCAGGCGGGCTTCCGGCAGGTCCTGTAAGCGGCGTGCAAATACGGACACGGCCTGCTGTTCCAGGTCCGCACCTGCCAGGTCGGTCAGGCTGGCGCGCAGTTCTTCGACCAGCAGGCGGGCGCTGCGGTCGCGCAGGCGCTCCACAGCCTTTTCCCGGCCTTCTTCCAGTGCAGCCATCTGCCGCTGCCGGCTGGCGCTGACTTCGGCACCGACTTCCTGCAATCGTGCATCCAGGAGTTCTTCGGCTTCCTGCGCAGCCGCCTGCAGGCGTTCGTTCCGCTGACTGGCGAGCTGCGTGAGTTCCTGCTCGAGGCTGGCCTTGAGCGACTCCGCCTCCGTACGGGCTGCTTCGGCTTCGTCCCACATTCCGGTAAGCTGCTTTGCGCGCTGATCCATTATGCTCAGCACCGGCCGGTACAGAAAGACACGCAGCAGCACCAGCAGCAGCACGAAGTTGAGGAGCTGCGCTGAAAATGCGAACCAGTCGAAGGCCACGTTGCTCCTTATCCGCCCGTCACCACGCCCCAGAACGGGTTCGCGAAGATCAGGATGAGCGAGATCACGAAACAGTAAATGGCGGTCGACTCGATCATGGCCAGACCCACGAACAGTGTGCGGGTGATTGAGTTGGCAGCGTCAGGCTGCTGGGCGATGCCCTGCAGCGCCTGGGCCAGTGCACGGCCCTGGCCGAGTGCGTTGGAAATCGAGCCGATGGCAATGGTGATTCCGGCGGTGAATACCGAAACCATGGCGATGAGGGTCATGTCAGTCATGTGTTGCCTCCTTGTGCTGCCGCTGAATCTGCGGCCCTGTTGATCCGTTCCGAACTGGCGCTTGTCGCCGATGCGATGTAGACGATTGCCAGAACGGCAAAAATGTACGCCTGCAGGACTCCGATGAACAGGCTGAATGCCTGCATGATCACCGGAAAGAACAGCGGAGCGATTGACAGCAGGATGATGACGATGACGCCGCCACTCATGACGTTGCCGAACAGGCGCACGGCGAGCGCCAGGGTGCGGGACAGCTCGCCGATGATGGTGAACGGAAGCATGAACGGGCTGGGCTGCAGGTAACTCCGCAGGTAATTGCCCAGACCCACGCGGCTTATGCCGAAGTAGGGCACGGCCAGGAAGACCAGAACTGCCAGTGCGGCCGTGGTGGAGAGTGAGCCGGTCGGCGGCTGGAAACCCGGAACGATGCTCAGAATGTTGGAGAGCACTATGAACAGGAACAGGGTCCCCACAAACGGCAGGTACGGACGGGCGTCGTGGCGGGTCACGCCTTCGATTTCGGCCAGGATGAACACCACCATGCTTTCCAGCGCGTGCTGGCCACGCCCGATAGGCGCGGACGTGCGCAGGCGCCTGGTGACCAGCCAGCTGGCCGTGACCAGCAGAATCATGATCAGCCAGGTGAACACCAGCGTCGCGCTGACAGCCACGGGTCCGATGCTGAAGTAGATTATCTCGTCAGGAGAAAGTGTCACCCCGCTTCAGCTCCGGTTCCCGCGATGCGTGTCACGATCCAGCGGGCCAGGAGGAAGCCCAGCAGAGACGCTATCAGCGCCTGGGTTCCGAAAGTCGACAGGTACCAGAGTCC
>CAZPLV010000266.1:0-2560 GCA_964587295.1 uncultured bacterium | reverse complement strand
GAGCCCGCCTGATTGCTGATCGCACTCCAGGCAGGGCGGGCCAGCAGAACGGTGATGAGCAGTCCGAATCCCATTGAGAACGCCATGTAGGTGAAGGCGCCCGGTGTCACAGCCAGTTCGTTCGGGTTCGTGTGTGCGAATGAGGGCTGGGCGGCACCGAAGCCGACTGCCAGGCCGCTCATGGCTACAGCCGAGGACAGGGCAGCGGCCAGCGAAGCTACCGCCAGCAGCGGGCTCAGATCAAGCAGCTGCACGGTCGTCACGCCCAGTACCGCACCAAGCAGCAGCATGAGTGGCAGTACCAGCATGAACTTGGCGATCACGACTTCCCGCGCCCGGATCGGCTGGGTCTGCGTCAGCCAATAGCTTGCACCTTCAAGTGAAACGGCCGGAAAAGCAATCCTGAGCCCCACGCCGGCGGAGATGAACGCCATGAATGCGACGTTCAGCGCACCGACTGCGTCACTGAACTGCCGGGTGGGCACCGGAATCGCTGCGAGGCTGACGAAGTAGACACCGGCAAGCGCCAGCAGGACGATGAGCTGGCTCCACTGTTGCACGTCGCGGAAGAAACTGCGGAAATCGCGCACCAGAATCGCTCCCGTGGTGCCCAGCCGCCCGACCAGCGTCCGTTCCCACAGTGGTGTGGCGCGGGCGCGGCGGGCACGGCCAACCGGATTGGAATCCAGGCTCCGCACCCAACCACGGGAATAGGCGACCTGCGCCAGCACACCGGTGAGCAGCAGCCCAAAAACGCCAACCGCCAGCAGTGCAAGCAGTCCGGCATGAAACTGACCGGCCAGTGCGGCCCAGCTTGCGTTCGTTGCCCAGGCCGGCGGCAACCAGCCGAGTTCGAGGCGGGTGAACGCAGTCAGGAACGATTCGAATGCTTCAGCGTCGGCCAGATCAAGGTTCAGCAGCTGTTCGGGCCTCAGCGCCCGCAAAGCCAGCAGCGCTGCGGCGGCTGCCGCGATGCTGACCGCAGTTGCAACCTCACGGACCCTGCCCGCCGGACTGATCCGCACCAGAAGCAGCGCCAGCAGGGAGCCGGCGGTAACCGGAATCGCGTACAGCGCAACGGCAGCGAGGAAACTGACCAGGTAGAAGAGCGGCACCGCCTGCAGGGCGACGCCCACACCAATGAGCACAGGCAGCGTGAACAGCAGCGGCAGGCCGGCTGCGTTGATGAACAGCTCGGCAACCTTCAGGGCGAAAATTTTTGCGCCGGCAACCGGTTGAGCCAGCAGGAACTCAAGGTCCTGACTGCCGTAGAGGATGCCGATGCTGGCTATCAGCACACTGAAAAGCACGGTAGCCATCAGAACCAGGAACATGCCCTCCAGGCTGCGCTGGATGACCGCCGGTGCAATGCTCTCGATCAGCGGATAGTTCATGATCCAGGTCACGCCCGCCCTGACCGCAGTGAAACCGCCAAACAGCAAACCGCCGAGCAGAACCACGGAAGTGACCAGCCACACGGGTCTGGCGGCAACCGAGCGAACGGCTCCGCTCAGGCGCAGCGTGAGCAGGTTCATTCAGGAGTCCCGTCACCGGTCAGGTGAAGGAACAGTTCCTCAAGATTGGCGTCTTCACGCCGGGTGAGCTGGCGCAACTCAGCGACCGTGCCCATAGCCACCAGGCGGCCGCGGTCCACCAGCGCAATCCGGTCAGCGATTTCTTGGGCGACACTCAGCGTGTGCGTGGTCAGAATGACGGTTTTGCCCTGCCCGGCCATGTCACGGAACAGTTGCTTCACCAGGCGGTGACCATGCACATCGAGGCCAACCATCGGTTCGTCCGATATGAACAGTTTTGGGTCACCCAGCAGGGCCACGCAAAATGCCAGCCGCTGCCGCATGCCGTGGGAATACGATTCGGTCAGCCGGTCAGCTGCGTCTTTCAGGCCGAAACGCTCCAGCAACCCGGATATGGTGCTGTCCGCCTGAGTCAGTTTGCGCACACCCGCAATGTAGCGAAGAAGTTCCCGGCCGGTGACTTTCGGGTAGAACCAGGCGCGGTCAGGCACGAAGCCCAGCAGCGCTTTGGTTTCAAGCGGCTGCTCGGACAGGTCCATGCCGCCGATGCGGATTGTCCCGGAGTCAATCTTCGCAAGGCCGGTGACGCAGCGGATGGTGGTCGTCTTCCCCGCTCCGTTGGGGCCGAGCAGCGCAAGCACTTCGCCGGCGGCGACCTTCAGGCTAAGGCCGTCAACCGCAACAGTGCGCCCATATCGTTTGGTAAGGTCAGTGATTTCAAGCATCAGTTCTCCGGTCGCTGCCCGCCTGCTGCGACAAGGCACAGGTTCCCCCAATGTGACATTCATTCCGACTCAGGAGAGCACATAATCTTATAGTCTTAAACCTGAAAGTCGCGGAGGGCCCAGGCAATCAAGCAGTATCAGAACGAGATCAGCCCAAATCAGGTGCAGGCCAACTGGCTGGAACACATCGGCTATGGCAGCGTCGTGCTCGACGCAGCCGGCACTATCATGTTCATCAACAGCTACGCCCGCGAGCTGTTCACCGGCAACACCGGCGTCGGCTGCAACTTCTGGAACCTG
>CAZPLV010000265.1:0-2563 GCA_964587295.1 uncultured bacterium | reverse complement strand
GCACTGCTTGTGCCGCACCGTTCCTACGTGCATGCGGTCCGGCCGCTGCTCGACAACTCACTGCTGCACGGCATGGCTCACATAACAGGCGGCGGGATCGCCGGTAATCTGCAGCGTGTTCTGCCCCGGGGACTGTCGGCAAGAATCGACACCACAGCCTGGCAGCCGCCGCGCATATTCGACCTGATCCGTCAGGGCGGTGAAGTCAGTCAGCAGGAGATGTTCCAGGTGTTCAACATGGGCAAGGGTTACTTGCTGGTGCTGTCCCCCGCTGATCTGGATCAGGCCCGGGAGCTCTGTGGCGAAGAACTGCAGATCATCGGCACGATTGAGCGTGGCGAGGGCGTGGACCTGCAGTTCGCCTGATCAGCTGGGTGAGTGCGGCAGCAGGACCCTGAAAACAGTACCCTCGCCCAGGGCCGATTCGACCTCGACCAGCCCGTCATGCTGCTGGACTATCCAGGCAACGATGGCGAGCCCCAGGCCGCTGCCGTTGCCGCGGGTGGAACGCGCCCCGTCAATCCGGTAGAAGCGTTCGAACAGGTGCGGAATGCCCTCAGCCGGTATGCCCGGACCGTCATCCAGTACTTCAAGGCGGACGCCAAGACGGTCCTTGCTGAGTGACATCGAAATCTTGCCGGCACCGGCATTGAGGGCATTCATGACGAGGTTGAGCACAACCTGCTTCAGCCGGGTCGGATCGCCCATCACTTCGAGAATGGGTTCGCTGCTGCTGACCGTCACCTCGGCGTTGCCTGCAACAGGTGTCACTTCCATGTGCACAGCTTCGGCAACTTCCACCAGGTTCATGGGTTCGAGTTCAATGGAGAAGCCTGCATCGGCACGTGCCAGTTCGAGCAGGTCATTGACCAGCTTCGTCATGCGCTCCGCCTCACGCCGGATCACGGTGAGCGAATCCACCTGTTCGGGGTCGGGACGGGTGCGCCGGAGCAGGTAATTTGCATGACCGGCGATCGCGGTGACCGGGGTGCGCAGTTCATGGCTTGCGTCAGCAGTGAAGCGCCGCTGGGTTTCGAAGGACTCCTGCAGGCGGTCAAGCATCCTGTTCAGCGTCACGGCCATCTCGCCGATCTCGTCCTTGCTGCTGGGAACAGGTACCCGCTGCGTCAGATCCGCTCCCGTGACCAAGGCGGCGGTCTGGGTGATCCGGTGCAGCGGTGAGAGAACTCCACGCGACAGGAACCAGATGCCCAGGGCACAGACCACAAATGCGCCGATTGATGTCAGCAGCAGGGCTGTGCGCATCCGGTTAAGCGCGGCGGTGTACGTGTTGGCAGGCACGCCCACCGAAATGAGTGCTGCGTACCGCTGGTCGCCGGACTGGAAGAAGATGCTGCCCAGCCGGGCGCTGACAAACAGGTCCTCACCGGTGGGCAGACGGGTCAGGACGCTCGTTTCGTTGTCATCAACCAGCCGCTGCAGGTGCTGGTCGTTGAGCAGGCTGGTCAGGGAAACATCACCGGGGGGAGGCGGGCAGTCAAACAATCTCAGATTCGCGATTGAATTGATGGGTATCTCCCCGTAGCCAAGGATGCAGTAGTCCCAGCTGATGTCACTGGGGAGCAGTCCTGCGACCTCGTAAAACAGGGCACCGTCGATGCGCTGCATGGCATCCTCGCTGCGTTCCCTGATTGACTGATCGAGAAAGCGCTCAGTGAGGCCGAACGTCGCTATGGACACCACTGCCAGAATGACGGCAATGAACAGGCTGAAGAACAGCGTGAGTCGGAGACGCAGGCTCATCTATGCACCCGATTGTGAATCAGTCGTCCCGCAGGACGTAACCCAGGCCGCGGATTGTGTGGATGAGTCGCCGTTCGCCATCCGATTCAAGCTTCCTGCGCAGATAGCCGACATATACGTCAACAACGTTTGAGCCGCCTTCATACTCGGGCCATACCTTGGCCTCGATGTCGAACCGTTTGAACACACGGCCGGGATTGCGGGCGAAAAGCTCGAGCAGTTCGAACTCCTTGGCGGACAGCTCAATCCGGCGTCCGCCCCGGAAAACTTCCCGGCCATCAAGGTTCATCACCAGATCGGCAACCCTGACCTCACCGGTAACCACCGGACTGACGCGCCGGAGGTGTGCACGCACCCGGGCAAGCAGCTCCTCTATCGAGAATGGCTTGATCAGGTAGTCATCAGCGCCGGAGTCGAGGCCGGTCACCTTGTCATCAACGCTGTCCTTGGCGGTCAGGATTATGATCGGGGTGTTCGAGGTCTTGCGGATGCGCCGCGCGACCTCAAGGCCGTCCAATACCGGCAGCATCAGGTCCAGTACAACCAGATCCGGATTGACCTCGCGGTACTTCGACAGCCCGGTGACACCATCATAGGTAACTATCGTTTCGTAGTTTTCAGCCTGGAGTTCCAGGTCGATGAACTTGGCGATCTCCTTCTCGTCTTCGACAATCAGGATGAGAGGTTTGCGTTCCATGCCCTGATTATGTGACCGCGAAGATGAGAGGAACCGCGACTTTCACTCAATTGTGACGGTTTCCTGAACGATAAAGCCGTTGCTGAGTACTTCCTGAGCCCA
>CAZPLV010000264.1:0-2565 GCA_964587295.1 uncultured bacterium | reverse complement strand
GCACCGCCGGGTCAATGGCGTCAACGATGCTGTAGGAGAGCGCCGCCACGTCCGGATCAGCGTGCAGTTTCGAGAGGGCCGTCAGCACTTCCTCGCCGCTGCTGCCGTCAAACTCCACCATCAGCACGGATTCGGGTGTTCCGTCCAGCCAGTGAAGCAGCTTGGCGATCTCGCGGTTTTCGAGCCCGAGGTTCATCATCACGTCGTCAATCAGCTCGACGGCAGACGGCCCGTGCCGGTTGATGAGCGGGACGGCCTTCAGGGCACTGACCATGTCGCTGAAGTGAACGAGCGCCATGACCCGGTGCCTGGGGACGGGCCAGAGGCGGAGTTTCAGCTCCAGGATGAAGGCGAGGGTGCCTTCGGAGCCGGAGACGAGCTTCGCCAGGTTGAAGGGCCGGCCGCCCGTGAATTCATCCAAGTTGTAACCGCCGACACGGCGCATGACTTTCGGGAAGCGCGCCTCGATTTCGTCCTCATGCTCCGTGACAATCCGGTGGACCGTACGGTAAATGTCACCCAGCCGGTCCCGGCGGGCCAGCTGCTGCTCGAGGCTGAATTCGTCGAGTTCGTCCAGCCAGTGGACGCTGCCGTCGGTCAGCAGTACCTTCATGGCAATTACCTGGTCGACGGAGCGGCCGTACTTGATGGAGCGGGTGCCGGCGGAGTTGTTGGCGACCATGCCGCCCACGTTGGCGCGGTTGGTGGTGGAAACGTCGGGCGTGAACTGCAGGCCGTGGGGTTCCAGATGGGCGTTCAGCTGGTCGCGCACCACGCCCGGTTCCACCCGGACCCAGCCCTGCCCGGCGTTCAATTCCAGGATGCCGGTCAGATGCTTGGAAACGTCAATTATGAGAGCCTCGCCGACCGTCTGGCCAGCCAGGCTGGTGCCACCGCCGCGCGGCAGTACGGGTATTCGGTGGCGGATGGCAATCTCCACCGCACGCTTCACGTCATCAACGTCGAACGGCAGCACGACGCCGTAGGGGATCATCTCGTAACTGCTGGCGTCCGTCGCGTAAATCGCACGCATGCCGGCGTCAAAGCGGACTTCTCCGCGGATTTCGGATCTCAGTTCAGCTTCAAGCTGCTCCAGGGTGTTTCTGTCGGGTCTGTGCCCGAGCGGCTGCGGGCTTACTTTGCTTATGGTCGCGCCGTTCACGTCGGCAGTATTGCACTTTTAACGCGGCGGTTCGCCTGTGTATCAGCCGTACAGGCGCCGCAGCGCGACACCGAAGGCAGCGTCACTGAAGTGGCGGTAGGCAGCCTCGAAGGCGCCGAGCCGGTAACGTTCCGTTTCGCACAGCAGCAGGGTGGGCGAGGTCCACGGGTCCCGCTTCTGTCCCTGCCGCGCAAAGCCGCGCTCATCGAGCAGGTCGAGTTCCAGCAGGATCTGCCGGGTCAAAGAGTTGCGTTCTTCCGTCCAGGGCAGCGCAATGCCGCGGCGGATCATGACGTAAGCCTGGCGGCTGTCCGCCAGGTTCGGCAAGGATGACTTGCGGCGGCGGATACGCGTCAGTGCGTCGGCGCCCAGGTCGAGCCAGATGAGCTGCTCCCGCCTGAGCAGCTCCCTGAACGGTTCAGCCAGGCGGGAAGCGTCGTCATCCATGGGGAGTTCCTGCAGGTGCAGGCCCTCGCCCTTCGGTGCGCCGCGCACGACCTCGGCAGCAAGTTCCGGCACCGGGCCACCGTCGTCCTGCAGTTCGAACGGAGCGGCCTCGCGCAGGCCGTCCACGCGGAATTCGATGCTCTTCTGTCCGTTGAACTCGTTCTCGGTCAGGCTGATGGCGGCGTTCAGGTCCGTGCCGGTCCTGAGTTGCCCCGCGCGTTCACCGTTGCCCCACCAGACGCCCTTGAGGCCGTCCAGGCGCAGCTGCAGCGTGTTGCCGTCCTTGCCGACCGCCCGGGCCAGTTCCAGCTGACCGCAGATTCCGAACACCGGCGGCTGGATGCCTTCGCCCAGCGGCTCCAGATCCTCGAGGCTGCGCAGCAGGTCCCGGCTGGCCTGACTGCCGGCCAGCACGTGGTCGACAACGATGCTGGGCCGCAGCTCCCCGTGTGGGGCGACGAAAGCGTGGATGGCCTTCTCGAACTCCGGAATGGCGGCGGGATCCAGCGAGAAGCCGGCCGCCTGGGTGTGCCCGCCGAAGCCATGCAGGTGTCCGGCAGCCGCGGCGAGTGCCTCAACAGCGGATACGCCGGGCACGCTGCGGACGCTGCCCTTGCCCCTGGCGATGATGAACACCGGCTTCCAGAACCGTTCCAGCAGTTTGCTGGCCACGATGCCCATGACGCCCGGATGGCCGTCGGGATCGTGCACGACCAGCGCTGGATGATCGGGGTTGACCTGCGGCAGCATCTTCTCGAACATGTCGTCCTGGATCTGCCTGCGCTGCAGGTTGCGTGCGTCAAGGTAGATGGCCAGCTCACGGGCGCGGGTGTCACTGGCGGTCAGCAGCAGTTCCAGACCCAGTTCGGCTTCGCCCAGGCGGCCGGCGGCGTTGAGCCTGGGTGCCAGCACGAAGGCCACGTGGCGGGCGCTGATCGGCGGGCTCAGCCGGCTGT
>CAZPLV010000263.1:0-2595 GCA_964587295.1 uncultured bacterium | reverse complement strand
ATGAATGTACAATGGCGCATGGCACTGGCCGGAGCAGCAACTGCAGACCCCAGCAAACTCGAGTTCATTGTTGACGACATGGACTGCGCCCAGTGCGCCCGCACTGTTGAGGGTGCCCTGGAGCATCTCGCAGGGGTAAGCGTCGTGAACGTCAACTTCAGTACGCAGAAACTCCGCCTTACCCTGGATCAGGCCGTGGTCAGCGGGGCCGTCATTGAGAGAACACTGGCTGCAATCGGCTATCCGGCCCGCCCGGCGGCCGGTCCGGCGCCCCAGAACGCCACGCCCTGGTACAAGTCAGGCAAGGGCCGTTTTGTTATCGCCACCGGCGCTCTGTTCGTGCTCAGCGCACTGCTCGCGCTCGTTTACCCGGCCGCTGCAACGTGGGGCTTTACGGCCGCAACACTGCTCGGCGTTGCCCCGCTCGCCCGCAAGGCCTGGGCCAGCACAAGGGTCGGCCAGCCATTCACCATCAATACACTCATAGCAGTTGCCGCACTTGGCGCCATCGCCATCGGCGAAGCACCAGAAGGGGCACTGGTCGTATTCCTGTTCGCGGTCGGTGAACTGCTCGAGAGCGTTGCCACAGGCAGGGCGCGCGCCGGCATCCGCTCCCTGGCGGCGCTCGCTCCAAAAACCGCACTTCGGCTGACAGCTGACACGGTGCAGGAGGTCCCGGTGGCCCTGCTCCAGCCTGGCGACATGGTCCGTGTTCAGCCTGGTGGCCGCGTACCGGCAGACGGCACCATCATCAGCGGCACGGCAGGAGTGGACGAATCATCGGTCACCGGTGAGAGCATGCCGGTCAGCAAGGGCGCTGGCGCCAGCCTGTTTGCAGGCAGCATCAGTACCGACGCGGTGCTGACCGTCCGGGTTGAGCGGGCCGCCAGTGACAGCACCATCAGCCGCATCATCCATCTGGTGGAGGAGGCCGAAGCCAACAAAGCGCCAGTGGCCAGGTTCATCGACCGGTTCAGCAGTGTGTACACACCCGGCGCAATGCTGGTTGCCTTACTCGTTGCAGTCATGCCGCCACTGCTGTTCGGGGCGGCGTGGGGCGACTGGATCTACCGCGCCCTGGCGTTGCTCCTGATCGCCTGCCCCTGTGCACTCGTACTGTCGGTGCCGGCGGCCGTCACTTCCGGAATCGCGGCTGGTGCCCGGCGCGGCCTGCTCATCAAGGGCGGAGCGGTACTCGAAAGCATTGGTCACGTCAACACGGTCGCCTTCGACAAAACCGGAACGCTGACAGCCAACGAACCGCTGGTCACCGATGTCATTCCCTTGAGCGGCAGCCGCGACCAGCTGCTGGTGCTTGCCGCCGCAGTCGAGACAGGCTCGGCCCATCCGCTGGCCCGGGCGATCTCTGAGGAAGCTGCCGGTCTGCAGATCCCGGGCGTCCTGGACGCCAAAGCTCTCCCCGGCAAGGCGGTCATTGCAACGATTGACGGCATCAGCCACGCGGTCGGCTCACCCCGCTACGCGGCGGACTTTGCGCCACTGGCCGCCGGCCTGACTGCGCAGATCAGTGAACTCGAGGAGCAAGGCAAGACTGTTGTGGTGCTGCTGCGGAAAGAGGTGCCACTCGGCCTCATTGCCATCCGGGATGAACCCAGGTCGGATGCTGCCGTCGCTGTTCTCCGGCTGCAGGGACTTGGAGTTCGCAGCGTGATGCTGACCGGCGACAACACCCGCACCGGCGAGGCAATCGCGGCTGATATTGACCTGGATGTCTACAGCGAACTGCTTCCCGCGGACAAACTCAAAGTGATTGACCAGCTGGGCACGTATGGCAAAGTCGCAATGGTCGGTGATGGCATCAACGACGCACCCGCCCTGGCGCGGGCCGACGTTGGCATCGCCATGGGAAGCGGCACAGACGTGGCGCTGGAAACCGCTGGCGCCGCACTGCTGCGCGGCAACGTGACAGGCGTGAGCGACCTGATTGAACTGTCGCGCGCCACAATGAGCAACATCCGCCAGAACGTCGCCTTTGCCCTGGGCATCAAGGCCATTTTTCTGGTCACGACGCTGCTCGGGTTCACTGGCCTGTGGCCGGCCATCCTGTCAGACACCGGCGCCACTGTCCTGGTGACCGCCAACGCACTGCGACTGCTGCGCTTCCAACCCGGTTCAGCTGGAGGAACGTCGTGACCGACACGCTGCCGGACGGACCCGTTGACACGACGGGCGAGTGCGAAGTCCGGCTCATGCATCCCGATGTGGTGGAACGGGTGGAAACTGCCTTGCCGGTGGCGGCGGCGGTTGAAGTCGCCACTGAACGGCTCCGGCTGCTGGCCGATCCAACCCGCTTCCGGGTGCTGGCCGCGCTGAGCCGGGAGGAACTGTGTGTCTGTGATCTGGCAGCCATCGCCGGTGTGAACGAGAGCACAATGAGCCACCAGCTTCGCCTGCTGCGGGCCCATGGCCTGGTGACGTTCCGCAGGGAAGGGCGCATGGCTTACTACAGCCTGGCTGACACGAGCATCAGCGCGCTGATCGAACAGGCTCTCGGCGGCTGAACTCAGCGGTGGCTGAGGACACGGATGCCGGCAGGGTCGTCCACTGCGCCTCCGTTGGCTGCACCGGTTTGCG
>CAZPLV010000262.1:0-2653 GCA_964587295.1 uncultured bacterium | reverse complement strand
CAATCTGCTCGGTGGACCGCTCCGGACCAGAATCCCCGTCTATGCCAACGGCTGGCTGCGCAAATTCGATGGCTCAACCACAGCAATCGACGCAGGAGTTGCAGCCGCCCAGGCACTGGTGGCCAAGGGCTTCAAGGCGCTCAAGTTCGATCCGTTTCCGGGTCCATGGCGTCCCTACATCAGCAGGTCCGCTCAGGACCTGGCCGAACTGTGCGTCAGCAGCATCCGTGAAGCGGTGGGACCGGAGATTGAGCTTCTGATCGAGGCGCATCGCCGCCTCACCACCCCAACTGCCATCGCCATGGGCCAGCGCTTCGCCAAATCTGACCCGTTCTGGTATGAGGAGCCGATTCCCAGCAGCCATCCTGAGGAGCTGGCGGCGATTCGCGCTGCCGTCAGCATTCCCATAGTGTCCGGCGAAGACCTGTACCGGAAAGAGGACTTCAAGGACCTGTTCAGTAACAGGGCTGTCGACATCGTCAATCCTGATGTGACCAGTTGCGGGGGCATACTGCCGCTGCTGGAAGTTGCCGCAATGGCGGACGCCCATCTGGTGGGTGTCGCGCCGCATAACTACAACAGTCCGACGGTCGGCCTGGCGGCAACAGTTCAGGCAAGCTCCCTGATGCCCAATTTCATCATTACCGAGTACTTCGTCAACTTCGAGGACCGTAAAGACCAGATCATCGAAGAACCTCTGCTGCTGGAGGACGGCTGCATAGTCCTTCCCCCCGCACCGGGCCACGGGGTCAACCTGATTGAAGCTGAACTTGAGGCCAATGCTTCCCGGGGCACCCGCGTTGCGCCTCTGCCCGGCTTTGCGGCGGAGGCGGTCTGAATGCCGGCAGGAACTGAGCCCCGGAAGGTATTTCTAACCCGTCTTCTTCCGGAAGAACCGGTGCGGCGCCTGCGTGAGCGGACCGCGTTGACGTTCAACGCGGAGGACAGACCACTGACCCGGCAGGAACTGCTGCACGGTGTCCGCGAGGCTGATGGCCTGCTCTGCCTTCTGACGGACACGGTTGACGACGAAGTAATGGCCAACGCGCCCAGGCTGCGCGTGATTTCGAACTATGCGGTCGGCTATGAGAACATCGACGTGGCGGCCGCAACCAGACGCGGTATCGCTGTCACCAACACGCCTGATGTGCTTACCGACAGCACAGCGGACCTGGCTTTATCGCTGCTGCTGGCTGTGGGCAGACGCGTCGTAGAAGGTGATGCACTCGTGCGCTCAGGCCAGTGGCGCGGTTGGGCACCACTGCAGCTTCTGGGTGCCGAAATCAGCAGGGCAAACCTTGGCCTCATTGGACTGGGGCGGATTGGCCGGGCCGTTGCGGTTCGGGCCCGGGCCTTCAGAATGACCGTCAGATACTGGAACCGGACCAGACTCAGTCCCGAAGAAGAGGCGGAGCTGGGAATCGAATACGCGCCACTTGACGAGGTGCTGCGACTCTCAAGATTTGTGTCCGTCCACGTTGCTGCCACAGCCGAAACCAGGCACCTGATAGACGCAGAGGCCCTCAGGCTCCTGGGCAGTGACGGCTACCTGATCAATACTGCCCGCGGCACAATCGTCGATGAGCAGGCACTGGTTGCCGCCCTTCAGGACGGCACGATCGCCGGCGCTGGCCTCGACGTTTTTGAGAACGAGCCAGAATTGACTCCCGGCTTGACCGACTGCACCAACGTGGTCCTGGCACCTCATCTGGGCAGCGCCACGCTGGAAACCCGGAGTGCAATGGGGAATCTGGCAGTTGATAATCTGCTTGACGTGCTGGCTGCGAAGAAGCCCGCTCATATTCTGAATCCGGAAGTTCTGGCCGGGAAGGAATGAGCCTGATGGCTGCCCGCAGGACCAGTACAGGAAGGTGCACGCCCGCAAATGAGCATCAGTAAAGAATCAGCTATTTTGGCCCTGGTTGAACCCCAGTTTGGCGACGGCGGCGTGCAACGCGGCGACTACGTTTTTCGGCAGCTGCTTGAAGACATTGCTGCGCGGCGTTACGACGCCGGCGAAAAACTGCTTGTGGAAGCTTTGGCAGAAACTTATCACGTGAGTGTCACCCCGGTTCGTGACGCCCTGATGCGGCTTGAAAGTCACGGAATAGTAATCAAAAAACCGTACCAGGGTTTCTACGTGCGCAGTTTCGAACCAAAGGAAATCCAGGATCTGTACGAGGTTCGCGTCGGGCTGGAGGTTCTGGCCGTCACATTAGCCTGCGAGAGGATCACGGAAGAGCAGCTCGAGCAGCTTCGGGTGATTCAGAAAAAGGGTGAGTCGGCCCTGTCCGAGGGCAATCTGGCTGCCTATCAGACCACAAACCATCTTTTCCACGGCAGGCTGATAGAAGCCAGCGGCAACGAGCTTCTGAGTTCCATGATGCGGAGGATATCGGTACAGCTGCAGCTGGTCATTGCCCAGACCATCAAGGTGCCCGGCCGGCCTGACCGCGCCAGCGCCGAGCATGCGGCCATCATCGAGCGCATTGAGCAGCGTGACGCAAAAGGCGCCGAGGAGCTCATCAAGACCCACATCTACAGCGCCCTGAAAGACATGGGACTGGTGCGATAACGGTGATCCACCCGACGGCCGGATCCGCACGCGCTTCATTCGAGCACCGCCCATGAGAAGCGAGCTGGAAGCAAGCCT
>CAZPLV010000261.1:0-2654 GCA_964587295.1 uncultured bacterium | reverse complement strand
GCGTTCACGCAGGTTGCAGCCGGATCCGAACACACCTGCGGAATCATCAATGACAACGTTGGCTACTGCTGGGGCTTTGGCTTCTATAACCAGCTGGGCACGGGAACAGATGCCCGCTCTCATTCGTCGCCCACTGAAGTGGTAACTTCGCCGCTGTCCCCAGGCGATTACTTCACGAGTATAGTGACCGGACATATGTTCAGCTGTGGACTCACCAGCAGCGGCAAAACCTTCTGCTGGGGCACCAGCTTCCGTGGGGAGCATGGCGATGGAAATCCAGACGGTCCCGGGCACGAGAGCCCGCACCCCGTAGATACGACAAACCTTGCACCAGGTGAACGCTTCACAGGTCTCAGTGCGCACTTCACGCATGCCTGTGGGATCACCGACCGGGGTAATGCCTACTGCTGGGGTGGGGGCTACGGCCAACTCGGTACCGGCAATCCCGGGAACGAACCGGCTCCAGCCCGTGTGGCTTCCGCCAACTTCGAGCAAGGTGAGCAAATGACAGGCATCGGGGCCGGACACAGTCACACTTGCGCCATAACGGACAGAGGCCGCATCTACTGCTGGGGAAACAATGCTGACGGTGAGCTCGGCATCGATGACACCGAGCCCGAACGCTCCTTGACGCCCGTGGCAGTTGTCACCGGGGCCCGTGCGGCTGATGAGTACTTCAGGTCGCTCGCCGTAGGCTTCAACCATTCCTGCGGCATCACGAATCAGGACAGCCTTTACTGCTGGGGTTCCAACAGTTCGGGCCAGCTCGGCATCGGCACAGGACACGCTGCTTACGCGCCAGCCAGGGTGAGTACCGAAGGTCTGGCATCAGGAGAGAAGTTCAAAGCCGTATTCGCTGGCATGAACCACACGTGCAGCATCAGCAACTTGAACCACCTTTACTGCTGGGGCTATAACGAATACGGGCAACTCGGCACGAGCGATACGGTTAACCGGAACGTGCCCACACGCGTAAATACGACCGAGGCCCTCGAAGCGGGCGAGTACTTCACAGATCTCGCCCTTGGCGCCGAGCACACCTGCGGCATCACCAACTGGTACGCGGCCTACTGCTGGGGCCGTAATCACCGCGGCCAGCTGGGCAACGGAACCAATCACACGGCCTGGGTACCAACGCGCGTAGACACGCCAGACTGACTGAATCACAGCCTCTGCGCTGAGTCAAGAAAAGAGGCTGGCCCCGGTGCAGATCACCCGGGAGCCAGCCTCCAAACTTCAGAAGCGTTCGGTGCGCGTGGCCGACATCGTAAAAGCAGAGATGTCGGACGCGCGCACCGAACGCCTTCAGCCGTCAGCCACCGCCTGCAGCCCGGGTGCGTTCAGCACGAGGATGCTGCGGTAGCCTGACTCGATCAGGCCTGCGGAGCGGAGCTCCGTGATGATCTTGGACACGCTCTCACGCGTGCTGGCGGTGCCTTCCGCGATCAGTTCGTGCGTCGCTGCGATAACGGGCCGCTTGAGCTCGTCACGAGCAGCGAGCGGCGTAGCCGCAAGCTGCATCAGGTAGCGGGCCACGCGCTGGCGCAGGTCGCCCGTCTGCAGATGGTACTCGTAATCCATCAGCCGCTGCATCTGTGCAGAGAGCGACTGTGTGATGGCGAACAGGTCCGCGTGGTTGATGCGATCGGGATCGATCGCCTCCACGTCGGTGTTGGTGAGAGCCTCGGCGATCTCGTCACGCTCGCCTACGGTGAAGGCTTCTTCCCCGAAGAAGTCGCCGGGCTCGACGTGCCGGACTGTCAGTATGCGGCCCTCGGGCGTCATCCTGGTGATGCGCACGAGTCCTTCACGAACGCGGAAGACGGATCTGGCAGGATCGCCGTTGTGGTAAAGAGTCTGCCGACGCTGGAACCGGAGCATCTGCCCTGGTGCGTCAAGTTCAACCGGTGCCTGGTTAGAAACCGGCATCTGGCCAATGGTGTCCCTGAGAATCGTGTTCATTCCCCTACCCCTTCTTTCAGCTGTGCTGATCGGGTGCCCCCCCGATCCGGTAACCTTGTGGAGTGTTACCTTGTTGCAGAGTATAGGGCCTATGAGTTGAAGGTGTCAACCCTTAGTATGGTGTTGAAAGGTTATTGATACAGACATGAGCGCCGCATGCGAAGCATTAGTATCTTTGTGAAATGATGGGCAAAGACCTCTCGTGGCGTATAATTGGCGGCTGTGACCCTTAAGGAAGTAACTGCATATACGGACGGATCATGTGAGACGCAGACGGGCGAAGGCGGCTGGGCGTTTCATCTGCG
The DNA here is from genome assembly GCA_964587295.1 of uncultured bacterium. Lineage (GTDB taxonomy): Bacteria > Deinococcota > Deinococci > Deinococcales > Trueperaceae > CALDPK01. The sequence goes on along the minus strand of CAZPLV010000261.1, from coordinate 387 downwards.
CATGGGCGATCATTCGCGCCAGATGAGCGGCTACGAGCCCGGCACGACCAACAACCGGATGGAACTTACGGCCGCTGTCATGGCCCTGGAAACACTTACAGAACGATGTCGCGTCACCTTGGTGACCGACAGCCAGTACGTCAAGAACGCGTTCACGGCAGGCTGGCTGGACAACTGGCAGCGCAACGGCTGGCGCACCGCCGGCAAGCAACCGGTCAAGAACCGCGACCTGTGGGAACGCCTGCTGCAGGAAACAGCGCGCCACGAGCTTGTCTGGAAATGGACACGCGGCCATGCTGGCCAGCGCGAGAACGAGCTTGTCGACACTCTCGCTCAGACGGCAAGGAAGCAACGCCGCGGAGTCGACGAGCGCTTCAATCCAGGCTG
>CAZPLV010000260.1:0-2660 GCA_964587295.1 uncultured bacterium | reverse complement strand
AATGCCGCCCGGGCCAGCCATGACGTACGCCCGACCGGCCCGACCAGCTACACGCTGGCCGCCGGTGGCACCACCAGCAGCCTGACACTGGCTCCGGTCAGCTCGGTCACGGCGGCTGTGGAACAGTCAGAACTTTACGTGGGACTGCCCATCACCATGGTCTCCTCCGTTGAGGCTGAGGGTTCGGAAGTTGATCCTGACCAGAGGGTCAGCTGGAGCACTTCGGATGCCGGTGTACTCGCAGTCACCGAGGATGGCACCGCCGAAGCAATTGCTGCCGGGCCGGTAACCGTAACCGCCACCAGCCTGCAGGACTCATCCGTCAGCGGCAGCATTGACTTGCAGATCCGGGAGCCGGTGTCCGCTGACATTGCGACTTTCACCTTCACCAGTGACGACCTGACTCTAGTCGCAGGCTCACCGATCACTATTGAGTGGAATGTGACCGGAGCCGTGCAGGTGGAAATCACCGAAGTGGTGACCGGCGACAGCGACCGTACCGTCTACAGCGACCTGGATACCGACAGCGGCACGCTGGCGCTCAACCTGCCGCAGGACAAGGCCGAGGTGAACTACCGGCTCACTGCCAGCAACCTGGTGGGCGACACCGTGCAGCAGTTCCTCTTCAACTCCGGTCCACAGGCTCTGCGTGGCTGGGTCTGCTCCGACCCGGAAGACATCATCACCTTTGAGGACGCGCACCTGGAGGAGGCTGTCTGGCGCATATACACGAACACGGACCTCGACCCGGGCGACGGCATGTTGCGCTGCGGCATGGTTCAGACTGACTGGTTCACCCCGGTGCCTACGGAGTCTGACGCATACGACCAGTTCGAACAGCACAATGCGATCATCCTCAACCGCTGCGATCAGGACGAAGATCCAACCATCGACTCACTCGAAGGCATCCAGCACCTCAGCACCCTGCTACGCCTCGAGCTGATGTGCAACAGCGTCACTGACATCAGTCAGCTGGCCGGGCTGACCAGTCTTCAGGAACTTAACCTGGACCGCAACTCCGTCTCCGATCTGACTCCACTGGCCGGTCTCACCGATCTTGTGATCCTGGGCTTGTACCAGAACGAGGTTACGGACGTGAGTCCGCTCGCCAACCTGACTGACCTGCGCCTCCTGTACCTCAGCGAGAACAGGATCCGCAATGTTGAACCCCTTGCCGGACTGGTCAATCTGGAGCAGCTCTGGCTGTACCTGAACTGTGAAACGATCGTCCCGGAAGAGTCCAGGAGCGGTTGCCTGCAGGATCTGTCCGCGCTGGCGGGACTTCACCTGCTGGATGGGCTCGTATTCCACATGAACGATGTGACTGATATCTCGTTCATCAACCCGGACATGACGAACCTCGGCCTGGTTTTCGCGACAGGCAACAGGCTCACCGACATCAGCTCCCTGCAGGAACTGCCGGCACTGGCGACGGTCCGGCTGGATGACAACCTCGTCAGTGACCTCTCGCCGCTCGCTCTGAACCTGAACTTCCCGGCTACGGATTACCCTTGGTACTGGGAACGGGTTGACCCGGGTTCTGAAGAGTTTCCCGAGAATGTTGTCAGCATGCCGATCAACCGCACGCCATTCAATGGCCATCTGTCACTGCACTACAACTGCTTTGACCCAGCGTCACCCCAGTATCTTGAGGAAGTGGCCGCAATCGCGGACCGGGCGGTGAACGGTGTCGGGGTCGAAGGAGCTGATGATTCCCAGCTGGAAAAACCTGCCTGTTCCGGCGAACTGGGCAGCCTGGGACTGAACGGCGCATCAGCACCGTATGATCCGGCCGGGTTGCTGCGGCCAGACTCCCGCTGGTACGGGCGGAACCGCTAGACTCTGATTAATGCTGAAGCGCATTCTGGACATACTCGTATCGCTCTCACTTCTGATCCTGCTGTCACCGGTAATGGCGGTCGTGGCCAGCCTGGTGGCGAGCAGGCTCGGCAGACCGGTGCTGTTCCGACAGGTACGCCCGGGCCTGCACGGCAAACCGTTCACCATGATCAAGTTCCGGACCATGCGCGACGCACTTGATGACCGGGGCAACCCGCTGCCTGATCATGAAAGGCTTACCGGCCTCGGCAGGCTCCTGCGGGCGACCAGCCTGGACGAACTGCCCGAGCTGATCAACGTGCTCAAAGGCGAAATGAGCCTGGTCGGGCCCCGTCCGCTGATCATGGCCTACTTGCCCCGCTACACGCCCAGACAGGCGCGCCGACACGAAATGCGGCCCGGCATAACCGGCTGGGCGCAGGTCAACGGTCGCAACGCTGTTGACTGGGATGAGCGCTTCGAGATGGATGTCTGGTACGTGGAGAACCACAGCCTGCTGCTTGACGCACGCATCCTCTGGCTCACTGTACTGACCGTGCTGAAACGCGACGGTGTGTCCGCTGAAGGCCACGCAACCATGCCGGAATTCATGGGTAACCAGAGACCCCAGAACTGATGAAGTCCAGCGACGCCAGCGGCACTTTCGTTCAGGTTCCGTTGCGGGACGTATTCGGTTTCCTGTTCCGGGGACTGCCGCTGGCCATCGTATTCACTGTTGCCGGAGTTGCTGCGGTCTGGTTCATCAGCCAGCAGCGGCCCACAACCTGGACGGCTGTGGCTCACCTGCTGTCCAGCCGCCCGGAGTTCACTCCCACAGCCGT
>CAZPLV010000259.1:0-2674 GCA_964587295.1 uncultured bacterium | reverse complement strand
CGGGCGGACGTGTCCATCCTCGTGGTGGATCCGTTCGAGTTCGGTGACCATGAGATGCGGCTCGCCAACCTCGCACTGGAAGCGGGCAAACCGGTGGTCGTCGCAATAAACAAGTGGGACCTCGTTTCACCTGAGGACCAGCCACTGGTCCTGGCGGACCTGGACCAGGCCCTGACCCACATCTCATTCGCTCCGCGCGTGTTCACGAGTGCGGTTGAGGGTGAGGGCCTCGAGGAAGTGCTCACCACCGCCGTACGGGTTCATGACACCTCGCTGAGGCGTGTGACAACGGGTCAGCTCAACGGCTGGCTCAGCGTCTGGGTGCAGCGCGTGCAGCCACCCAACTTCAAGGGCCGGCCGCTCAGGCTGCTCTACGTCACCCAGCCGGACGTTGCTCCACCCGTGTTCATCTTCCATGTCAACAACGAGGAGTACGTGACCAGACCGTACGAGCAGTACCTGCGCAACCGCATCAGGGAGGACCTGGGCTTCAGCGAGGTACCCTTCCGGATGATTTTCAAAGCCCGCTCCGGTGACAAGCGCGTCAGGCTCTGAAGTGCCGGTCAGCCGGCGCGACTGACGCGCAGACTCACTTTCAGATTGCCTTTACGGGTACTGCCATCGACATTCAGCAGCTCAAACTCACCCAGCCCCACGGCCTGAACCATCTGTCCCGGCTGTATCTGCTGGGACTTGCCGGCCCGGGAGCCAGCAACCAGCACGTTGCCGCTGGCCACGCCACGGGCGAAGTAAGCGCGTGACACCTTGAAGGCACGTGCACCCAGTACATCTATGCGGAGGGACGGAACAACACCGGTCACCATGGTCGAATCAGAATCCGAATCAGTCATTGAAGCTCCCGCTCATGAGCATAACCGCAGCTCTGGGCATAATGGACACATGAAGACAGTCACGGTTCTGGGCTCCACCGGCTCCATTGGCACTCAGACGCTGGATGTCGCCCGCTGGCGCGGCTACAGGATCAAGGCGCTCGCCGCCGGTTCCAACACGGACCTGCTCCTGGAACAGGTTCACGAATTCAGGCCGGAAGCAGTGAGCGTCTCAGCTGAGGCTGCCAGCGGGCTGCGCGGCAGGCTGCCGGCGGAAACCAGACTGCTGGAAGGGCCAGGCGCGGCGGAAGAGATTGCGGCACTCGAAGCCGACACCGTAGTTGCCGCCATACCGGGCATGGCAGGCCTGGCACCGCTCCGCTCCGCGCTGGAAGCAGGGCGGCACGTTGCCCTGGCCGGCAAGGAAGCGATGGTCATTGCCGCTCCGCTCATCCGTGAACTGACCCGGCATTCAGGCGCCAGCATCACGCCCGTGGACTCGGAGCATTCAGGGCTGTTCCAGTGCCTCACGGGCGAGCAGCTCAGCGATGCGCACTCCATGATCATCACGGCATCAGGCGGCCCGTTCCTGCGGGAACCTGCGGACCTCTCGGCCGTTACAGTGGAGCAGGCGCTGCAGCATCCGAACTGGAGCATGGGTCGCAAGGTGACCATCGACTCAGCCACGCTGTTCAACAAAGGGCTGGAAGTGCTTGAGGCCCAGGGCCTGTTTGACTTTCCCCTGGACCGCATCGGCGTGCTCGTCCATCCCCAGCAGCTGGTTCACGGCTTTGTGCAGTTCAACGACGGTTCCGTCAAGGCACAGCTCGGTCCTCACGACATGCGCCTGCCGATCCAGTACGGAATCGAGTACCCAGCCAGGCCACCCGTGCCGCTTGAGCCACTGCCGCTGGCCGGCACCATGGAATTCATCGAACCTGACCTCGGGCGTTTTCCCGCACTGGCACTGGCTTACGAGGCGGGCCGGCGCGGCGGTTTCGCCCGCACCTACCTCAATGCCGCCGATGAACTGGCGGTCGACGCGTTTCTTGACGGCCGCATCCCCTTCACGGGAATCAGTGAAGTTCTGGAACGTACCCTGGCGCAGGCACCAGCGGGGGAACCCGGCTGGGCCGAGCTGTTCGCGGCGGATGCCGAGGCACGCCGGCTGGCGGCCGGTCATGTCGGGGCGCTACAGGCTATCCTGTAACAGTCGTGAAGCCAGTAACTGTTGAAAGGTGATATGACGACAGCAATCACAATGATCGTAATCCTGCTTGTCTCGGTGATGATTCACGAGCTGGCACACTACATAAACGCCCGTAGCGTCGGCATTCCTGTGCGCGCATTCAGTATAGGGTTCGGACCGGTCATCTGGAAAAAGGTATGGAAAGGCACCGAATGGCGCCTGTCGGTCGTTCCCCTGGGCGGCTACGTGGACCTGCCGGGAATGGCCCCCAAGGTCAACGAGGACGGCACCCTGGAGCATCCGGATGAAGGCATGGCCAAAGCGAGCATGCTTCAGAAGGTCTGGGTCCTTGTCGGCGGCGTCATTGCCAACTTCATTCTGGGCATAGTGCTGGTGGCAAGCGTCATCATGCTGGAACCCGCCTACCGCAGCCTGACCGCTGACCTGCCTGTCGTCACCGTTGTGGGTTCGGTTGAACCCGGTTCGCCGGCCGCAGCAGCTGGTCTTGAAACGGGCGACCAACTCCTGGAAATTGCCGGTCTCGAGGCGCCAGCGCCTGAACGGGTAGTGGAAATCGTCAGTGGGGTGACTGATGAGGTCGCGCAGGCTGGCGGGCAGCTGACACTGACACTGGGCCGGGGCGGAGAACCTGTGC
>CAZPLV010000258.1:0-2685 GCA_964587295.1 uncultured bacterium | reverse complement strand
GATGCGGCACCGGGGCTGCTCAGTGAATTCGGCAGTCCGCCGAACTCGCTGGTCGGTGCGGTGCTGAGGCGCAACCGGGTGCTCATCCCCGACGGTTCCACCCAGCTGCTGCCGGGCGACCATCTGTTCGTGGTGACCGGCAAGGACAACACCGGCCCGATTGAAGAGTGGCTGACGGCAGCTGCCGAGCGCGATGAGTGACACCCGGCGCGGACGGTTCCTGCCGTTCATGCTGGGCTGGGCACTGGCCGGCCTGGCACTGCTGTTCCTGCTCTACGCACTGCTCGCGTTCCTTGTGGATGAACCGTTCAGCCACTTCGCACTGTCGGCTCTGCTGAGTGCCGCACCTGCTCTGCCGCTGCTCCGGATGGGCCGCGGCCGCAGCGAACCGAGTCGCCGCGGAGCACTCGCCACAGTGCTGCTCCTGTGGCTCGCCGTGCCGCTGTTCGGCGCCACGCCATACCTGCTGAGCGGGCTGCTCGGACCACTCGACTCACTGTTTGAGTCGATGAGCGGCTTCACCACCACCGGGGCTTCCGTAATCACCGAACTTGCTGCCGTGCCGATGAGTCTGTTGCTCTACCGTTCGATGACGCAATGGCTCGGTGGCATCGGCATCATCATCGTGTTCGTGACGATTTTCCCGCAGCTCGGTGTCGCCGGCCGGCAGCTGTTCATGGGTGAGGAGCCCGGTCCGCGTGAAGACCAGCTCTCTCCCAGGCTGCGCTTCGCGGCCGGAGCCCTGCTGTCCGTATACGCCTCGCTGACCGCGCTCAGCTTCATATCGTGGTGGGTGGCGGGCATGGACCCTGCGGTCGCCGCCGCACATGCGTTTTCGACCCTGTCAGCAGGAGGTTTCTCGGCTCTGCCTGCGGCTGCGGGCACGTTCGACACGCCCGTGTTTGAACTGATTGCCCTGCTGTTCATGCTGCTGGCCGGCACCAACTTCACGCTCCAGTACCGAGCATGGCAGGGCCGTTTCGGAGAACTGTTCCGCGACGCCGAGTTCCGCGCCTACCTGCTGGTCCTGCTGGTGGCTGGCCTGCTGCTTTTCGTCGCGTCAGGGAGCCAGGGCGGGTTGCTGCAGTCTCTGTTCCAGGCGGTATCGGTCATCACCACCACCGGCTTCACGGTCTCCAATCTGACTGAATGGCCGCAGCACGCCCAGCTGCTGCTGCTGGCGCTGATGTTCACGGGTGGCACAGCCGGCTCCGCGGCAGGTGGCATCCGCATCATGCGCTGGCTGATCGTCCTGCGCAGCACCGGCAAGGAAGTCGAACGCATGCTGCACCCCCGTGCTGCCCTGCCGCTGCGGATAGGGCACCGGGTCATCACCCGGGAAGTGCTGCGTTCAACCACCGCCTTCTTTACGCTTTACGTGCTGCTGGTCGCAGTCAGCGCAGGACTGCTCACGGTGACCGGCCTGGACCTGATGGCTGCGCTGAGCGCGTCCTTCTCAACAGTCGGGCTGGTGGGCTTCGGCTTTGACGGCCAGGGGCAGCTGCTCAGCTACGCCGACTTCAGCGGCACCGCCAAGGGAATCCTCCTGCTCAACATGTACGCCGGCCGACTTGAGATAGTCACGCTGTTCGTGCTGCTGGTCCCCGGTTTCTGGCGCCTGCCGCGAAAGCGTCCAGTACGCGCAAACCGTTGACCGGTGGTATCCTCTGCGCAAACTGTCCCGCTTGCAGGAACGGCGGTCAACTGAGGAGGAACCATGTCCGACACGACGATTCAGTCGGTGCTGCAGGAACGCCGCAGCTTTGAGCCCGACAGCGAGTTCAGCGCCAACGCACACGTTGGCAGTTTCGAGGAATATCAGCGCATGTATGAGCGCTCGATTCAGGATCCCGAGGGATTCTGGGCTGACGCGGCGAGCGAGCTGCATTGGTTCAAGCCGTTTGACAGCGTGCTGGAGTGGGACGAGCCGTTTGCCAAATGGTATTCCGGCGGCCAGACGAATGCCTCATACAACTGTCTGGATCTGCAGGTCGAACGCGGGCTGGGTGACAAGGTCGCCTTCCACTGGGAAGGTGAACCCGGTGACAGGCGCACGCTCACCTACTCAGACATGCTGGCGGAAGTCAGCCGCCTCGCCAACGCACTGAAGTCACTGGGTGTGAACAGGGGCGACCGGGTGGCCATCTACCTGCCGCTCATTCCCGAGGCTATCTTCGCCATGCTGGCCTGCGCCCGCATCGGCGCTCCACACACGGTGGTCTTCGGCGGCTTCAGCTCGAATGCGCTGACTGACCGCATCAACGACACCGAGGCGCGCTTCGTGATCACTGCCGACGGCGGCTACCGCCGCGGTTCCGTTCTGCCGCTCAAACCGGCGGTTGACGAGGCGCTCGAACGGACCAGCAGCGTCGAGAAGGTCATCGTCGTGAAACGTGCCGGCAATGAGGTTTCCTGGGACGACAACCGGGACATGTGGTACGACGACCTGGTCAGCGGCCACTCCACTGACTGCCCGGCGGAGCCTCTCGACGCTGAGCATCCGCTCTACATCCTCTACACCTCCGGCTCGACCGGCAAGCCCAAGGGCATACTGCACACCACCGGTGGCTATCAGGTGTTCGTCCAGCAGACCAGCAAGTGGGTATTCGACCTGAAGCCGGAAGACGTGTTCTGGTGCACGGCCGACATCGGCTGGGTGACCGGTCACAGCTACACGGTGTACGG
>CAZPLV010000257.1:0-2688 GCA_964587295.1 uncultured bacterium | reverse complement strand
CTTCGTCAAGCCAGGTCTGGAGGTAAGCGAAGAAGCCCTGCACGTTCAGTACCTGGGAGCCGAGCAGCACGCTGCCTTCAGGCAGAACCGGCGGGGCCGGCAGGCTGAGTCCGCTGGACAGGAGCAGGTCGAGGAGCTGGGCGTCGCCGCCGTCAGCGTCGGGCAGCAGTTCGTTTACGTAGATGATTTCGCTGCCCTGGAAGCTCAGGCTGCCCACGTCACCGCCGGCGGTCCTGAATGCGCTTGCGAGGCGGCGGCCGAGTTCAGGAGCGTCGAATGAGACGGAGTACATCTCTGCCAGGTCTGCCAGCACCGTGTAGTCGACCAGCCAGTCGAAACCGGAAACGCCGCGTTCCAGACCCTGCCAGCCTGCGTGCAGGCGGCTGTCCGCCAGTGATGGTTCGTCACTGCCGGCCTGCAGGCGCAGCACCTGACGAAGCTGATCGACGCTGCTGCTCAGCGCCAGCACACCGTCGTTGACGCTGTAGGCAACGTTCAGTTCGAAGTCGATCACGACCTGGCCGAACGTGAGGCCGTCCTGCTCGAGTTCGATGACTTCGACCATCGCGTTTTCCCGGGCGCAGTCAATCAGTGCGCTGATCGCCTCCTGCGCGAGTAGCGTCTGGGTGTCATCCAGCTCGAGCAGCACAGTTGCAGCGGGCAGCGGATTGAAGGGCGAGAAGCCGACGCTGAACAGACCCCGGTACGGGCCCTCGGTGTAGGCGTCAGAATCGACGATTTCGCGTGCCGCGCTGCACTGTTCCAGCTCGTCACCGCCCGGTCCCCCCAGTAGTTCCGGCAGTTCCTGGCCGCCTCCCATCACTTCCCAGAGCTGCTGCATGGTTTCGGCAGCTGCTTCCCAGTCAAGCGACATCAGGTCGTTCTTGAGGCTGCTGGCTGCCTTCTCGTCTTCCCAGAAACCGATTGCCACAAGGCTGCCGGCCGGTGTCAGTTCGGCGAGTGACTGCGCCAGTGCCGGGGCGGACAGCGCGCCCAGTGCGAGCAGGCTGAGAACCAGGGGCCTGAGCCGGGCCAATAGTCGGTTATTCTGCATTGAAACCTCCTGAGATGGATGCTGATTGGTGATGTGGCTGTCATGCATTACGGGGCTGCGGTCCGGCACCTGCCTCAGCTCCGCGTCTGATGCCGGGTGACGCCGTCAGGATTGACCAGCCACCAGACTCCGGGCACGAAGTCGTCGGTTACGCGCATTTCGAATGATTCTCCGGGAAATGACTCCATGATGAAAGCCACGCCGCGGGGCAGGTCCTCCAGGTCAATGAGTACGTTGCTGGTGTAGCTTCCGGTCTGCACCTTGCCGATTTCCATGCGGTGCCAGATGACGATGGCTGTCTGCCGGGCGTTCTCCTCGGCTGCCGACTGAGTGGCCGCAAACCGTCCGCTGTCCGTGACTGATGGTGCACAGGCAGCAAGCAGCACTAGGGTCGCGATGATGAGACTTAGCTTCAGCTTTTTCATGTCCGTATCATGACGCGCAAAGGTGAGAGCCGGGCGAGTCCTGCGTTACTCTTCAAGAGGAGCCAGTCCGAGCCTGAGCAGGTAGCGCTGGGCGCCCTGTTTGCGCTGGTAGCGCAGAAGCAGGGCAAACAGTTCCCGCTGCAGTTCCTTCGCATCGGCAAAGTCGAGATAGAGTCCGTCGCGCCATGCCGCCAGAACGGCCGGCCGGTCCGGCGCAAGGCTGGTCCAGTTGCTGTCAGGGGAAACGGCCATCTGCACCTGCAGATAGCCGCGCTGGTCACGGTAGACACGGGTGCCCCAGGTCCCGACCTGTTCCTGGCGTGAGCGCACCACGGCGCTGCGCAGTCTGCTGCTCCACCATTCGTCGCGCTGGGCAAGGCTGCTCTCGAGCGATTCGGCGCTGGTCGTGTCGAAGGGAATGAACCAGGAGTCTGCGGCTGCCCGGTAGTAGCTGACGGGACGGCCGGCCCGCCGCTCGCGCCGGCTGACGCGCAGCAGGCCGAGCCGGGTCCAGCGGCGCACGCGGGAGAGCATCGTATTGGGCAGGGTGCCGGTCAGCTGCGCTGCCCGGGTGACTGTGCTCTCACGTCCCAGGAACGGTTCAAGCTGGCGCAGTGATTCCGGATTGGTGAGCAGGTCCGCGATCTCTGCATCGCGGACAACCATGGTGCCGTCCCCGGCTGAATGTGATTCTTCGGCTTTCATATCATGTAGCATAGGCGAACAATCGGTGGTGACAGGTCCGACTGCCACTGCAGCCGGACTGCAGCGCCTACAATGGCTGCAGGTTTGAAATCATCAACCGGTCTGGCCCGATAAGGGAACCAGGCTGAAGCCACAGGCACATTCCAGGAATCAGGAGCATGACATTGGCACAGATGAGGAGCAAGGACAGTTTCAACACGCTGCGGACACTGGATACGGGATCCGGCAGCGCCTACTACTACAGCCTGAAGGCACTTTCCGAGGCCGGCTTCAGTCGCATCGAGAAGATGCCGTTCTCCATCAAGGTCCTTCTGGAAGCAATGCTGCGCAACCAGGATGACTTCCAGGTAAGCGAGAAGGACATTCGCAGCCTCGCGGATTATGACGCTGCAAAACCGTCAAGGTCAGAACTGCCCTTCAAGCCGGCCCGAGTGATTCTTCAGGACTTCACCGGTGTGCCGAGCGTTGTGGACCTGGCGGCACTGCGCAGCGCGATGCAGCGGC
>CAZPLV010000256.1:0-2703 GCA_964587295.1 uncultured bacterium | reverse complement strand
CCTCCCCCACGTACTGCGACAGCGGCCGGATCAGTGCATTGTCCTCCGCCTGCTCAATCACGTGCGCAGCCCAGCCGGCTATGCGGCTCATCACGAATATCGGCGTGAACATCGGAATGTCAAAGCCCATCAGGTAATAGGCCGGGCCGGCCGGGAAGTCGAGGTTCGGGTGGATGCCCTTGTCGCCCACCATCACGCCCTCGAGCTCCTCGTACATCTGCAGCCACTTCTCTCCACCGGTGGCGGCGGCCACCTGTTCAAGCGCTGCCTTCATGGTCGGCACGCGGCTGTCACCCTGCTTGTACACGCGGTGACCGAAGCCCATGACTTTCTCCTTGCGCGCCAGCCGCTCGCGCAGCCAGTCTGCTGCCAGGGCCGGATTGTCGATCTCCAGCATCATGTGCATGACCGCCTCGTTGGCGCCGCCGTGCAGTGCGCCCTTGAGCGCACCCACCGCAGCAGTGCAGGCGCTGTACATGTCCGCGGTTGTCGAAGCCACCACCCGGGCCGTGAACGTCGACGCGTTGAAACTGTGTTCGGCGTACAGCACTAGTGAAACCTCGAATGCACTGACGATTTCCCGGGCCGGCACCTCACCGAAGCACATGTGGAAGAAGTTCTCGGCGAAGCCCAGGTCCATCGACGGTGCGATCGGTTCCTTGCCGTTCCTGCGCCGGAAGTCGGCGGCCACGACCGTGGGGATCTTGCCCAGCAGGAACACCGCCTGCTGCAGCATGTCCGCGTCAGGCCTGACCACCAGGTCCGTGGCGCCAAGCAGGCTCATGGCCGTGCGGACAGTGTCCATCGGATGGGCGTGCACCGGCAGCAGGTCAAGCAGCCGGCTCACCTGACTGGGCAGCTCGCGCTGCTCGCGTTCCCGGGCGCTGAATTCCTGCAGTTCGCCGGCTGACGGCAGTTCACCGTGCAGCAGAAGGTAGGCGACTTCCTCGAACGATTTTCTCGCCGCCAGGTCCTGCACCGCGTAGCCGCGGTATGTCAGCGAGTTCGTCTCCGGCATGACCTTCGACACGGAGGTCCGGTCGACGACAACTCCGGCCAGTCCCTTGTAAACCTGCTGCTCAGTCATGGGCAATCCTCCTCAGAACAGTCCTGGGCGCGGAGGCTCACCGAGCTGGTCGGCTTCGACCTCCACGTCAAGCTGTCCGACCTCTTCTGGAGTAAGATCCTGCAGGCGGTCAATCAGCTCCAGGAAGCGGTTCTGCTCGTCTTCAGCGACGATTCCTTCTGACAGCATCCGGAACTTGCCGACGTACTGCTCGCGGGCGAAGGGCCGGGCACCGAGCGGATATGCGTCGGCAACAGCTATCTCATCCTCGATGCTCGTGCCGTCTTCGAAGCTGATCACAACCCGGCCGCCGAATGCCTTCACGGCGGGGTCAGTCGAGTGGTAGCGGCGGGTCCATTCCGGATCTTCGCTGGTGCGGACCTGGCGCCACAGCTCGACGGTGTCGGGCCGCGAAGCGCGTTCCGGAGCGTATGAGCGCTCATGGTGCCATTCGCCGTCCTGCAGCGCGACCGCAAAGATATACATGATCGAGTGGTCCAGCGTTTCGCGCGTGGCGGTCGGGTCAAACTTCTGCGGGTCATTCGCGCCGGTGCCGATCACATAGTGCGTGTGGTGGCTCGTGTGGATATGGATGTCCGTGATTTTCGTGTCCTGCGGCAGCCTGGTGCGCATGCGCCGGGCAAGGTCAATGAGCGCCTGGCTCTGGTACTCGGCCGAGTGCTCCTTGGTGTAGGTTTCCATGATGCCGCGGCGTTCATCGTCCGGCCCGGGCAGCGGAACGATGTACTCGGCTTCCGGCCCGCTGAGCAGCCAGGCGATCACGCCGTCCTCACCCTCGTAGATCGGTGAGGGTGCACCTTCGCCGCGCATGACCCGGTCGACGGACTCGATTGCCATCTTGCCGGCAAACGCCGGTGCGTAGGCCTTCCAGCTGGAAATCTGGCCCTTGCGGCTCTGGCGGGTTGTGGTCGTCACGTGCAGTGCCTGCTGGATGGCCTGGTAAACGATTTCGGTCGGCTGGCCCAGCATGGCCGCGATTCCCGCTGCAGCTGCCGGACCCAGGTGGGCGATGTGGTCAATCTTGTGCTCGTGCAGGCAGATGCCTTTCACCAGCGCCACGTGCAGCTCATATGCGGCATTTATCCCTTTGATCAGCTCACTGCCGCCCAGACCCTTGTGCTGCGCCACTGCCAGCACGGCCGGAATGTTGTCGGCCGGATGCGAGTAGTCCGCAGCAAGGAAAGTGTCGTGATAATCAAGTTCGCGCACCGCCACGCCGTTGGCCCAGGCGGCCCATTCGGGCGAGAAGCGCTGGCTGTTGGGCAGGCCGAACACCGTCGCACCGGGCGAGTAGGCATGCGCCTGCGCCTGGCCGCGGGCGCTGATGACCGGCCTCCGGGCGAGCGAGGCGATCGCCACGGCCGCGTTGTCAATGATTCGGTTGCCTATCATGTCGATGACTTCGGCGCTTTCAGGGACGTGTCCGCTGGCCACCTCAGCCATCTTCCAGGCGAGCTCCTCCTCACGCGGGAGTCTCTCAGCGGATTTGTACGTTCTGACGGTATGTAGCTTCACTTGTTATCTCCTGTCGCATATTTTGCGTCGAGTTCATCGAAATGGTCCTTGCGGATGACCCGCTGGCGTTCGTCGAAGCCGGCCAGGCGGTGCTTCATGGC
>CAZPLV010000255.1:0-2707 GCA_964587295.1 uncultured bacterium | reverse complement strand
CATTCTTGCCGCCGCCGACCCCCGCCAGGAAGCACCGGAAGCGGCCAACACGCCGTTCCTTGATGAGTACGCCCGTGACCTGACGGCCGAAGCTCGTGAGAACAAACTTGATCCCGTGATCGGACGCACTGAGGAAATTCGCCGCGTTGTCCAGATCCTGAGCCGCCGCACCAAAAACAACCCTGTTCTCATCGGTGAACCCGGCGTGGGCAAGACCGCCATCGTCGAGGGCCTGGCCCAGGCAGTCATTGCCGGTCAGGTGCCTCCGAACCTTGAGGGCGTGCGCGTACTTTCGATTGACCTGTCCAACATCGTGGCAGGCACGAAGTACCGCGGCGAGTTCGAGGAACGGCTCAAACAGATCATCGAGGAGCTGCGCACCTCCCGGGTCATTGCCTTCATCGACGAACTTCACACGCTGGTCGGTGCCGGCGGTGCCGAGGGCACGCTGGATGCGGCCAACATCCTGAAGCCGCCACTTTCACGCGGCGAAGTGCAGGTTGTGGGCGCCACCACCACAGGTGAATACCACCGTTACATCGAGCGTGATGCAGCGCTGGAACGCCGTTTCCAGCCGGTCATTGTTCTGGAACCGACTCCGGCTGAATCACTGGAGATTCTGCAGGGGCTACGCGAGAAGTACGAGGCGCACCACGGTGTCAAGATTCCCTTCGAAATGCTGGAACTCGCCGTCCGCTTCGGTGAGCGCAGCCTGCCGGGCCGCAACTTCCCGGACAAGGCGATTGACCTTATCGATGAAGCCGCGTCACGCACGCGACTGAACAAGTCACTCGGCTTCCCCGTCCTTGAGGACGAATCCGGAACGCCGGTAGTGAGCCGCGAGGACATCGAGTCCGTCGTGAACTCCTGGGGCGGCATCTATGTCGACGACCAGGACGCCGAGCGGCTCGGCGACATCGAAGACCGCCTCAAGCAGCTCGTCGTGGGCCAGGACCGGGCCATCACGGCGCTCATTTCTGCCCTGCGCCGCTCGCGCGTGGGCCTGGGCGGCAATACCCGTGTGTCCGCGTCATTCCTGTTTGTCGGCCCCTCGGGTGTTGGCAAGACATTCCTGGCCAAGCAGCTGGCCTTTGAACTGTTCGGAAGCGAGCGTTCCCTGGTCAGGCTCGACATGTCCGAGTTCCAGGAGCCGCACTCTGTCTCGAAACTCATCGGCGCCCCTCCGGGCTACGTCGGTCACGAGCAGGGCGGCCGCCTGACGGAAGCCGTCCGGCGCCAGCCGTTCAGTGTGGTGCTGCTGGATGAGGTCGAAAAGGCACATCCGGACGTGTACAACACCTTCCTGCAGGTTCTGGATGACGGCCGGCTGACTGACAGTCTGGGCCGCCAGGTAGATTTCCGTCGTGTGATCCTGATAATGACGTCGAACACGGGCTTCAACCAGGGCCTCCGTGTCGGCTTCCAGGATCAGGAGCAGAAGCGTGACATCCACGCGCCGCTGCGCACGATTTTCAGTCCCGAATTCCTGGACCGGCTCGATGAGGTCATCGCTTTCGATGCCTTTGACCACTCGGGCGTTGTTTCCATTACGGTCAGCATGCTGGAGGAAATCCGTCAGGAGCTGGCAACGCGGGACATCAGCGTGTCGTTCCCGGAAGAGATCGCACCGTTCCTGGTTGACCGGCTACCACAGGGTGACAGTGCAAGGCCGCTGCGCGGACTGCTGCGTGAGTACATCGAGGATCCGCTTTCACGCGAACTGATGGAACACGGTTCAGCCGAGCCGATCGAGGCCAAGGTGCAGGGCAACAGCATCATTTTCACCCGGCTTGTTCCCATAGTCTGAGTCTGCTCGCGTAAGTGGCCAGAGTCGAAGTTCATTACGAATGCAACGAATGCGGCGCCCAGACGCCTGCCAGCATGGGCCGCTGCCCGGAATGCGGCAGCTGGGGCACCATGGAGCGGGTCGAGGTCCGTGCCGGTCCCGGCCAGGCAGCTCCCGGTAAAACCGCGGCAGCCACTGCAGCCGTGGTCAGCCTGGCTGACGTTGCCAGGGAACCGCTCACACGAACGTCAACAGGCATTGCGGAAGTGGACCGCGTGCTCGGCGGCGGCTGGGTTGACGGCGGGGTGGTGCTGATAGCCGGCGAACCCGGCATCGGCAAAAGCACTCTGCTGCTGCAGCTGGCCAGCCACAGCCGGAACCTGGACCGTCCGGCCCTGCTGGTGGCAGGCGAGGAAGCACTGTCACAGGTCGAGATGCGGGCGCGCCGCCTGTCAGTCTCCCCTGCAGTCGAACTTACCCGCGAATCAGACGCGCGTGTGCTGGCCCAGCTGATTGAGACGCGCGGACCGGGACTGGTCATTGTCGATTCAATTCAGACGATGCTGGCCGAGGACGGCGCAACTCCCGGCACGATCACCCAGGTGCGGGACTCGACGGCACTGCTCACCAACGCCGCCAAGGCCGGCGGCAGCACCCTGGTGCTGATCGGCCACGTGACCAAACAGGGGCAGCTTGCCGGTCCCAAGACGGTCGAGCACATGGTGGACGTCACCGTGTCACTCGAGTCCGCCGCGGGCTTCCGGGTGCTGCGCAGCATGAAAAACCGCTTCGGTTCCACCGGCGAGATGGGCGTATTCGAAATGACCGGCGAAGGGCTTATGGCAGTGGACAACCCGTCAGAGGCATTCCTGTCGGAACGGGTCGAGGGCGTGCCGGGCAGCGTCATCGTCGCGGCACTCG
>CAZPLV010000254.1:0-2714 GCA_964587295.1 uncultured bacterium | reverse complement strand
CTGGGCGATATCCAGTCGCTGCGCATTCCGCGTGAAGCATCTGCGGATCTGGCTGACAGCGACCTGCGGCATTTGCTGGCAATTCCCAGACTTGGCCACCTGAACCTGAGCGGCGAACTGAACCTCACGCCTGAGGGCCTCAGCCAGCTTGCCGGGCTTGATAATCTGCAGACCTTTGCAGCAACCAACTCCAACCTGACCGCGGATCACATTGCCGCACTCGTCGCGGTAGAGGGGCTGCGCACGCTGGAGCTCACACTCAACCGTGAACTCGGTGACGATGCACTGGTGCTTGTAGCCGACATGCCCAATCTGGAAACCCTGGCGCTCGACGGGACCGCCATCACCGATGCAGGTATTGCGCATCTCGCCGGGCATCCGTCATTGCAGCGGCTGAACCTGATCAGTACCGGTATCACCGATGTTGCCTTTAAGGCACTCGGCACGATTCCACTGCTCCGCAACCTGTCACTCACCAGCACATCCATTGACGGGAGTGGTTTCGTTCATCTGACCGGACTCGAACGGTTGCAGGAGATTTCCGCACGTAACACCGAACTGAACGACGCGGCAGCTGAACATCTGGTGCAGATTGAGTCACTGCAGCGGCTGTTCCTGTGGAACACGAACATCACTGACGCTGCAGCGCCAGCACTTGCCCGTCTGCCGAACCTGCGGACCCTGTACCTGGACGAGAACCGGATTACTGATGCCGGGGTGCAGGCGTTCGCGGGCCACCCTGCCCTTACTACCCTGTGGCTGTCGGGAACTGCGGTGACCGACGCCGGCCTCGAGGCGCTGACTGACACCGTCCTGGAACAGATCATGCTCAACGACACGCAGGTTACGGATGCAGGTCTGCTTGTGCTGGCCAGCATGCCAACTGTACGGAGCGTCCAGGCCCGGGACTCCCAGATCACCGATGAAGGAATCGAGGCGGCAATGGCTATACCGGAGCGGAATGAACGACTTCAAATCCGCAGGTGAGGCAGGTAACAGTGAGCGAATGGGCTGAAAGCATCATCTACTCTCCCGTCGGTGAGGGTCTGGCCATGATTGCCGTAGTGGCTGGAACTTTCGGGATATTCACTTTGGTGCTCGGCTTCGACAGGACTGTCCGGCTGAAAGTGATCGCCTGGAGCTGTGTTGCCTTGATGATTGCATTCATCGCGTTCTCCATGCTGTTCGAGGAGCTCTTGCCCAACTGGTCAACGCTTTCTGAGTCACGCCGATTGCCCTATGCGCTCAGCTTCGCCGGCTTCATGCTGTTCCTAGTGATGTTCATTCTGAGTGCGCGTCGACTCGTGGTCGATGGCCTGCTGCCGAATCTTGCCGTGCTGTTCATTCGCGGCAAGGCACCACCCGGGGTGCGGACTGAGGCCCTGCGCGCCTTGAGGCCGGGGTTACTGATGTTCGGCGTGGCTGCCGCCGTGTTCGCAGTTTCGCTCATCGGTTACCACGGGGCCGAAACCACTCTGGGCTGGGCAATGCGCAACTGACCGGAATCAGACTTCCCAGTTCATCCCTGCAAGCTCAGTCCAACCAGAACGACAAGCAGCTTCGTTCTTGCAAGCACGCCAATAAAATCATACTTCCTGCGGAAGCTCCCGGAATCACGCAACCTTCTGATTGAAACAGCCTAAGAGTCAGCCATTCAATTGCGCTCGTGCCAGTGCCAGCGGTTCCTGAACCATTTTGCGCTCAGCACCGGACCTGCATCACCTGACACCATGATGCTGTCCTCTGCAACCTGTGCCCGGAGGCTGGGATCAGCCATGGTCAGCCTGAACTCGACCGGTTCAACGGCTGCGCCATTTCCGGACCATGCGGCGTATCTCATACGTGTGCCCGGCTTCGTGTTCGATCAGGTGCAGTACCGTCCAGGCGGGGCTCATTGCGTAGTCTTCATCCGGCGGGTAGCGCAGACGCTGCCATTCGTCTTCGTCTATGGCTGACACTACCTGAACCAGACGATCGCGGGCTTCCTGCAGCAGTTCCAGATGCGCAGCCAGGTCACGGCCCGGAACATGGGTAAGCCTGCCGTCAGTCCAGCCGTCAATGGACATGAGTTGCTTCACGTCCTCCGGCACTGCACCTTCGTGCATGTCAAAGTAATTCCAGCCGAGTTCCACGGCGGCGATGTGATACAGCAGGCTGCCGACGGAGTTGTCGTCACCGTCCGGGCCCTGCCAGTCCAGGAATTCCTGGCCCCAGCCGGCGGCACGGATTCGCTCAAGTGTCAAGAGGAGCGAACTCCTTACGGATTGGATTGCGCCCAGCCAGATGCCAGCCTCGGCTGTCAGCGCGGGCTCGGTACTCAGAGTGAGGATTGTCCGTTCGGCCTGACCGCTGCTCATGTTTGCCTCCTGAATTGTTGGGTAATTGTAGTACTTCAGCGGACCGACCGGGTTCAGCTGGCCTGTTGAAGCGCTGCGGCAGGATTGAGCAGCAGTCCGCCGGCCCCCGCGCTGCGCCTCTGAACCGGCTGCATTGACGGTGGATTGACGTCAGGCCTGTAAGGTCAGTTCAGCACCGCCTGATTTGCTGAGTTCCCAGCCGCGGGGGTGCGTGAGAGGACTGGCATGAAAAATACCCGTTTCCGTACACACCTGGTCTTGTTGCTTCTTGTACTCGGCGGCGCCCTGCCTTCCGGCGCGGTCGCCCAAGGCGCACTGGATGCAGCCGAACCGACCGGCACCATCAGCGGCACGCTC
>CAZPLV010000253.1:0-2718 GCA_964587295.1 uncultured bacterium | reverse complement strand
GCACCGCTTATGCGGTACGGCGGATCGACCGTCTGAACGTCGCCCGCCAGATAAACGTTCCGGCCTGCGTAGAGGCCACCGAGTCCGGTCACGTAACCACTGATGACCACGTCACCTTCCACCCAGACGTCACCGGAAATGTTAATCGGGTTGGCCTGGGTTCCCACAAGAATCAGGTTGCCGTCAATGGTGCCGTTATAACTGCCGGTTCCGCAACTGCCGCCGTAGCTGCCGCCCAGCGGCACGACACAGCTGCCAGTGCCGCCACCGATCGAACCAAGCGCGTTCAGCATGGCCACCTCCCGGTCAATGGGCGGAAAGTCGGCAATGCCGTCGCCGTCGAGGTCGACCGGAAGGGCGGCGTTGCTTGAGATGCGCTCAATCACGCCTGTCACCTCGGCACCATTGAGGCGGTTACCGGTAGTGCAGTCATTGGTGATGTCCTGGGCAGCAAATACGCTGCCGTTTATTACAGAGCCACCCAGTCCGCTGGCATTGCCGCCGGATCCGCGACCGTCACCACCAGAGCAGTTGCCGGGCGTGCCGCCGCCGGCTGACTCGCTGCCCCAGCCGGGCCGCATGAACACGAGATTGCCCACGTCACCATTCACGCGCAGATGGCAGAACATGCAGTCCGTCTGTTCCGAGAGCATCGCCAGGTCAAAGGTGCTGCTGGCGCCGAAACCGATGCGCCGCACCACTGTCTGCGTGGCGTCCCGGCCCAGGTTTGCGGTCGAGGCCACGTCAATCCAGCCGTAGGCCGCGTTCGGATCGGACACGCCGATAATCTCCCAGTGCACGTCATTGCCGTCCACACTGACCGTGTGCACACCGGCAAGCTCCACTATTGAAGCTGCCTGCACCGAGGTCAGGAAATTGGAAATTGACAGATACGTGTTGTTGAAAGCGTGGATGATGTTGCGCCGCGCCCGCTCGCTCCCGGCGTCAGCCAGCTGAACCGCACGTTCAACCTGGACACTTGACGACGTTGACCGCCGTTCGGACATGGCTATGACCGAAAACGTAATTGCCAGCAGCATGATGGCAGCCGTGACGAACAGCACGGTGATCATCGCTATTCCCGCTTGAGTGCGACCCGGCGCCGGTGCCCCGTATCGCACAATCAACCCCACTTGATTGCGACAGTGCATGGCCGAAGTCTAGAGGCAAAAGCCCACTGTTGTACCGACAATTGTCACAACGGCATTTGGCTTTTGCCCGGCGTCAGCCGTTTTGAAGCCTGCTCAGGTTCCGTGCGTACCCTGAATCAGAAGCGGGTAACCCACGTGCCGAACCGTTCCATCACCTGGCGCAGGAACTTTTCGGTGCTCTCCACCGTGACGTTGAAGTCATCATCAACGAGGCCGTCCTTGAACTGGATGTACACTTCCGGGTGTCCCATGGCGTAGATGTTCATCGTACTCAGGATTGCGCGCAGGTGCACCTGTACGGCTGCCGTTCCGATGGCGCCACCGGACGCGCCCGCCAGCAGTGCCGGCTTGCCCGACCAGCCACTCTGCCCCGGCGGCCTGGAGCCCCAGTCCAGGGCGTTTTTCACCACTCCGGGTTCACTCCGGTTGTACTCCGGTGACACGAACATGAAGCCGTCCAGACGTGCCAGCGTCTCACGGAACTTCCGCACCACTTCGGGTGGATCCTGCTCGAGGTCCTGGTTGTAATGCGGCAGTGACCCGATATCAACTTCCTCGAACTCCAGTGCGGC
Organism: uncultured bacterium; assembly: GCA_964587295.1. Classification (GTDB taxonomy): domain Bacteria; phylum Deinococcota; class Deinococci; order Deinococcales; family Trueperaceae; genus CALDPK01. The sequence continues at coordinate 995 of CAZPLV010000253.1, read as the reverse complement.
TGGTGCAAGTTTCTGCATTGCAGCAGCCAGCCTGCGGTTGATGGACTCCTTGCGGAGACTTCCGATGACCACGCCGATTTTGCTGCTCATGTTTCCACCTCATCATTTTCACCACCGGCTTTTCCGTCCTGCTCAGTCAGCCTGCGGACCGCCCGGAGGGCTTCATCCCTGTGACTCTCCATGTTCAGGTTGTTCGAATAAGCGAGCCGGACCACACCACTGGCGTCCAGCACAAACGTGGCACGTCCAGGCATCAAGCCGAGCATTCGGGGCACCCCGTATTCACGGGCAACGGCACCTTCCCTGTCGGTAAGCAGCGGAAACGGAAGTCCGCTCTGCCGGCGAAACTCGCGATGCGATTCACTCCCGTCGCGGCTGATGCCAAGCACGACCGCGCCGAGGTCTCGGAATTCCTGGTAACTGTCGCGGAAGGCAGCGGCCTGCTTTGTGCAGCCCCGGGATCCGTCCTGCGGGTAGAAGAACAGGACTACCGGCTTGCCGTGATAGGCAGCCAGCCTTATCCGGGCGCCGTCCTGGTCTTCAAGCATGAAGTCCGTGGCCTTTGTACCTGGAGCAAGCATGAATTACAGCATACCGGACTGGTCAGTTACGAAAAGTGATTATTGCGGCGGTTGCCCAGTTTATTGGCGTACATGCGGGCGTCGGCAATCTGCAGCAGTTCCGGGCCGCTGGTTGCGTCACTGGGGTAGCAGGCAATGCCCACGTGCACATCCAGTGCAATTTCCCCGATGACGATGTTGGTAACTGCCTCGCGGACGCGACCGGTGATCTGCTCAGCCAGTTCATGCGATGCGCCCGGCAGGAGCAAGGCGAATTCATCACCGCCCCAGCGTGAGACAGTGTCCGATTCACGCGCGCTGCTGCGCATGAGGTCAGCAACCTGGCACAGTGCCGTGTCGCCGGCCTTGTGCCCGTATGTATCGTTCACCTGCTTGAAGTTCTTCAGGTCAAGGATGCACAGCACGAACTCCTGG
>CAZPLV010000252.1:0-2746 GCA_964587295.1 uncultured bacterium | reverse complement strand
CAGATCTGAGCCGCAAGGTGCAGGCCCATGCCCGTGGAAGCGGCACCCCGGCCCCTGGATCCGGTGAAGAACCTGTCAAATACACGGGGCAGGTCACTGGCAGGAATGCCCGGCCCTTCGTCGCGCACGCTCAGTCGCTCAGACGAAACTCTCACCGTGACCCGGTTGCCCCTTCCGCCGTATTTGATGGCATTGACCAGCAGTTGCCGCAGCACCACCCGCAGCCACTTCGCATCCGTTTCCGTCCTCGGGTCGCCCTCGGCAAGCACCTGCGGGTACACTTCGGCGAGCAGCCAGCTGCTGCGCAACTCATTCACGGTGTCCCGCACCAGTTCTGTAAGATCCACACCTGTGGGTCTCAGATCAAGTTCGAACCGCTCAAGCCTGGCGGTAGCAAGCATGATTTCCAGTCCCTCGGAGAGTTTCTCTGTTTCCTCGGCAATACTGTCCCAGGAGCTGTCATCAGGATCCTGCACGGTCAGCTGCAACACCGAGACCGGTGTTTTCATGTGATGCACCCACAGGTCCACGAAGGTGCGGTGCCGTTCTGCCTGTTGCCTGAGCTCACCCAGCTCCGCACCGTGCCGCGCCTGCATCCGTGCGATCAGCTCGACTACGGCGCGCTGTTCACGCGAAGCCGCGCTACTGAACGGCGCAGCATCCGGAGACTCCAGCCGCCGGGCCAGCTCCTGGCGGAACGCCCGGTGCTGCCAGTAGTCCAGTCCGAGAATCACCGCAGCAGCGAAGATGCCCAGCAGCGCCAGGTACAGCACATCTCCCAGATTCAGGCGGGCAATCGCCAGATGCACAATCAGCAGCAGGAACCCGATCGCAGCAGCAAACGAAAGTAACAGCGGCAAACGGTCAAGCAGGTAATCAGCGGGCCTCATGGCAGCTCCAGCCGGTAGCCCTCACCACGTACCGTGTGAATCGCAGCATCGAGATCCAGATCAGCAAGACGGCGGCGCAGGCGGGTGACATTCACTGTCAGTGTGTTGTCATCAACAAACTCACTGTCATCCCAGAGCGCACCAAGCAGTCGTTCACGGCTGACCACCCGGCCCTCCCCCGCCAGCAGCGCCTCGAGCAGCAACGCCTCGTTCCGGGTCAGCGTCACGCTGCGCTCCGCCCAGCTCGCCTGGAGCCGCAGCGCATCAAGCTGCAGCTTCCCTTCGGCAGGCACCTGGGCGGCGCTGTACTCTCCGTAAGCGCGGCGCAGCTGTGCGCGGACCTTTGCTGTCAGAACGTCCAGGCTGAACGGTTTGACCAGATAGTCATCGGCGCCATGCTCGACCGCCAGCACCTGGTCCATGTCTGCACCCCGGGCAGTGACAAAGATGATGGGCACGTTGGAAACAGTGCGGATCTGCCGGCACCAGTAGAAGCCGTCATAGTGCGGCAGGTTCACATCGAGAAGCACCAGTCCGGGGCCCGCGTCCAGGAATTCCTGCTTGAGGTCAGCGAAACGCCCGGCCATCACTACCTCATGACCGTAGCGCTCCAGGTGCCGGGCCATGAACCGGGCCAGCTTCGGTTCATCCTCGACTATGAAAATCCGCTGCTGCATCCCGGCCCCGTCATGTCGGTCATTCTGTCAGATTCCGGTGCCGCCGCTTGCCCGGTCAGCATCAGGGGGTGCATCATTGGTACATGGACCTGACTGCCGCACTCAACAGACTCGAAGGGCTGGGGACTGAAGCGGTCCGCACCCGCTATCTGAAACGCGGCGCTGGTGAGAAGCCCCAGTTCGGCGTGATGCTGGGCGAAATCCGCAAAGTCGCAAAGGAAATCAAAGCCAACCACGAGCTGGCACTTGAACTGTGGGCAACCGGCAACATTGATGCACAGCTGCTCGCCATTCTGCTCCTGAAGCCGAAGCAGCTTTCAGCTGAGGAGCTGGACACGATGGTCCGGGAAGCTGATTTCGTGCAGGTGGCCGACTGGCTGGATTCATACGTCATCCGCAAACACCCGGCCAAAGAGGAGCTGCGGCAGAGCTGGCTGAGCGATCAGGACCCCTGGGCGGCCCGGGCCGGCTGGAGCCTGACAGCCGAGCGGATCGGCAAGGACCCCGAAGGACTTGACCTGAGCGGCCTGCTGGACCGGATCGAGGCGGAACTGGCGCTGTCCGCACCGGAAGTCCAGTGGACCATGAACAATTCCCTGGCCGGAATAGGCATCCACCACGAACCGCTGCGGGAACGGGCCATTGCGATCGGCGAAGAGCTGGGGGTCTACCGCGACTACCCGACGCCGAAGGGCTGCACCTCACCGTTTGCACCGATCTGGATCGGTGAAATGGTACGACGGAGCCAATAGGAGCTGATAATGGAAACTGAACCGATAACGATTTATCTTGCCGGGGAGGTCCACAGTCCCTGGCGTGAGCGGCTGCGTGAACTGGTTGGCAAAAAGAACGTCCCTGTGCGCTTTGTCGGTCCGCTGGATGAGCATGACCGTTCTGATGATATTGGCGAGGACATCTTGGGCAAGCAGCCGAATGCACGCTTCCGCGACCTGGCCGGCGCCGGTGTGAACACGCTCCGTACGCGCGTGCTCATGCGCCGGGCGGACATGGCGGTGGCTTTCTTCGGCGACAAGTACCGGCAGTGGAACACCGCTGCGGATGCAGGCTCGGCCCTCGCCCTGGGCATTCCGCTGCTGCTGGTGCGATCACCAGACCTCATTCATGCCCTGAAGGAACTCGATGCGATGGCGACCTTCACAGTCGAGACTCTGGAGCAGG
>CAZPLV010000251.1:0-2752 GCA_964587295.1 uncultured bacterium | reverse complement strand
CAATTGTGACGGTTTCCTGAACGATAAAGCCGTTGCTGAGTACTTCCTGAGCCCAACCGCGGGCACCGGGCAGCGAGTGGTCACGCCAGTTGCCGCATTCGAGTTCACTGCAGCCGGGAATGTCTCCCGTATGAGCAGCCACCCGCGCAAGGGCCGCCTCCAGCCCCTTCATCACGGCCTCGGGCGCAGGCGCACCGAAGGCAACGAGGTAGAAGCCAGTCCGGCAGCCCATCGGCGAAGCGTCTATCACCACGTCGCCAAGTTCGTCACGCAGGAAGCCGGCCAGGAGATGCTCGATGGTATGCAGCGGTCCAGTCGGGATCTCCCCTTTGTTCGGCTGCACGAAACGGAGGTCAAACTTGGTGATTGGGTCCCCCGCCGGACTGGAATAACGGCCGGCCACGCGTACGTATGGTGCCCGGACCCGGGTGTGATCGAGATTGAATGATTCGAGTCTTGGGGTACTGGTCATGTCCGGATTATATGGGTACACCTGACCGGTTCCCGTGCCTGGAACGCTCCGGCGAGTTAGACTGCTCCGGTACCGGTCTTCATATATCCGAAAATTCCACTGGAGGCAATCTTGCAGGAACGGGTAGCAATATTTATCGATGGCAGCAATCTCTATAACGGCATGCGTGAAAATCTGAGCAACACGCGTGTCAATCTGACTGAACTGATCAAGCAACTTCAGACTGGCCGCCGCCTTGTGCGGGTCTATTACTACAACGCCCAGCTGACAGAGGACTATGACGGCGAACTGCGCGATGGTCAGCAGCGCTTCTTCGAATCACTCAGGCGCATTCCCTATGTAACAGTGAGGCTCGGCCGGCTGTACCGACGCCAGGACGGCACTCTCGTCGAGAAGGGCATCGATGTGGCGATCGCGGTCGAAAGCCTCAGCCTGGCAATGACCGACGCTTACGACTGTGCGCTGCTTGTTTCAGGCGATGGTGACTATGTTGAGCTGGTCGAGGCGCTGAAACGCCAGGGCAAGCATGTCGAATGCGCGATGTTCCGCAACCAGTCCGCCGGCATCCTGGTCGAACACGTCGATGTGTTCACCCCTCTCGATGATCTCGAGTGGGACCGCATCATCTTCTGAACAGCACCTGAACAAAGCAAAGCGGGCCGCCCGGATACCCGTCAGACAGGGCGGCCTGTTCAGTCCCGGATGGGTTTCGGTGTCGGGTTTGTTGCTGCTCGGGCTTTCGGCTTAATAACGCCATACCGTCTCAGCTGCCTTCAGTCAACCGCAGCGCGGCCTCCTCGTCGAGGATGCTCACACCAAGTTCCCTGGCCCGGTCCAGCTTGGAGCCCGCGGATTCCCCGGCCACCAGAAAGTCGGTATTCTTGCTCACGGATCCGGAAACCCTCGCGCCCTGCGCTTCCAGCAGCCGCTTCATCGCTGAGCGCGGCATGCTGAGCGTGCCGGTTATGACAATTGTTTTACCGCTCAGGGTTCCTGAGGACACCGGAGCTTCCGCAGCCTGCGGTCGCACTCCCCGCTCATGCAGCAGACGGATCGTCCGCTGCAGCGTCGGCTCCTGCATCACAGCACGCAGTGCGGTCGCGGTGGCCGGCCCGATGTCCGGAATTGTGATGAGCTGCGCCTCGTCCGCCTCACTGAGCTCGTGAAGCGAGCCGAAGTGACGGGCCAGGACCTCAGCGGTGCGCTGACCGACGTGCGGCAGCCCCAGAGCGGTAATGAATGCTGACAGTGGCCTGGTGCGCGACGCGTCGATTGCCGCTACCAGTTTGGCTGCCGAGACCGCACCGAACCCCTCAAGCTCCATTACCTGCTCCTGGGAAAGGAGGTATACGTCCTCGAGTGCCTTCACCAGGCCGGCATCGATCAGCTGGGCCACGGTGCTCTCACCGAGCCCTTCGATGTCCAGCGCGGTGCGCGAGCCGAAGTAGCTCAGCCGCGCCTGCAGCTGCGCCGGACAGGCTGGGTTGGAGCACATCAGGTTGGCGCCCCGCATTGCCAGATCCGCACCGCACGAAGGGCACCGGGCCGGAGGTTCCCACGCTGGTGGACGGTTGTCGCCATCGGCGTCCAGGTTTTTGAGGATCTCCGGGATCACGCCGCCGGACTTGTGCAGAAGCACCCGGTCACCGGGGCGCAGGTCATGCTGGGCGACAAAGCCGGGGTTGTGAAGAGTGGCCCTGGCGACCACGGTCCCCTCAACCAGCTGTGGTTCCAGATTGGCGACCGGGGTGAATTTGCCGGTTCTGCCGATCTGGCTGCTGATGCTCACGAGTACGGTCTCCGCTTCCTCTGCGGGAAACTTCCAGGCGATTGCCCAGCGTGGCGCACGGCTGGTGCTGCCCAGTTCCACAGAATCAGCGATGCTGTTGACCTTCAGTACTATGCCGTCCACGTCATATTCCAGCTCGGGCCTGAGTTTCAGCCAGTCATCAAGGAGCTGCAGGGTCTGTTCCCTGCCGCTGAGCTTCGCCCTGAGTGGGTTGGTGCCGAAACCCCGTTCGGCCAACCAATCAAGCAGCTGCTCGCGGGTGCTCACCCCAAGCTGCTCGGGTTCGCCCACGTCATAAAGGTATGCATCCAGCCGCCGCTCGTAGGTGACCCGTGCATCGAGTTGCCGCAGCGCACCGGAGGCGGCGTTGCGGGGATTCATGAACAGGCTCTGCCCTGCGGCTTCCCGCTCCGCGTTTATGCGCAGGAACTCACTGTGCGGCATGAACACTTCACCGCGCACTTCCAGGTCCTCCGGGGCGTCAGCTATGC
>CAZPLV010000250.1:0-2756 GCA_964587295.1 uncultured bacterium | reverse complement strand
CAGCATTGCCAACATGGGCATCGTCGCGCATATAGTTCCACTTCTGCTGGAACGTGGTTATTCAGCTGGAGTCGTTGCCACCGCAGCCGGCTCGATCGGTCTCATGCAGGTGCTGGGCAGGATGGTGTTTGCACCTGCCACCCGCCGGATTCCACTGGGGCTGCTCGCCATCTGGACGTACAGCCTCAGGGTGGCTGGCCTGCTGGTCCTGCTGTTCACCCCGGGTGCGGTGGGCCTGTGGGTGTTCGCTGCGCTGTTCGGGGTTGCCAACGGGGCCAGCACACTGGCCCGTGCCGGCCTTGTGGCTGAGACCTTCGGTCCTGCGCACTTCGGGGCAATCACCGGCGGCATGACTACGATTGTCTCGCTCCTGCACACGATTGCGCCACTTGCCGTGGGCTTCATCCGCATGCAGACAGGCACATACGACGCGGCCATCTGGCTGCTGACTGCGCTGGCCGCACTGGCGGCATTCGCCGCCTGGCGCGCCCGCCAGCAGCCGGCGCTCAACTGAGGCAGCCGGACGACTAGCCGCTGACAACCGCAGCTTGTACCCCGGGTCAGAAAGCCCAGTCGCCGCCGCGCATGACCGGCTCGAGGGTGCCGTCCTGCAGCTCGCCGTCAACGTCGAGCTCTGCCGAACCGAACATGAAGTCAACGTGCACCATGCTGTGGTTGAAGCCGTCAGCCTGCAGCTCCTCCAGCGGGCGCCTGGTGCCGTCCTTCAGTGTCGTTTCATAGGCACGGCCGAGTGCCACGTGTGCTGCGGCGTTCTCATCGAACAGGGTATTGAAGAACAGCAGGCCACTCTGGCTGATCGGGCTCTGGTGCGGAACCAGTGCGATTTCACCGAGGCGGCGGGCACCTTTATCCATGTCCAGCAGCTGCTGGAGCACGTCGCTGCCCTCTTCGGCATGCGCGTCGACTACCGCACCGTCCCTGAAGGTCAGCTGGAACCTGTCGATGAGGCGTCCCTGGTAGGACAGCGGCTTGCTGGAGGAAATGACACCGTCCACCCGCTGCGAGTGCGGTGCGGTGAAGACTTCCTCTGTTGGCATGTTGGCCACAAAGAACTGTCCGGACAGTTCACTGTTCATGCCGCCTGATTCCCAGGCGTGGTTGTCCGAAAGTCCCAGGCGCAGGTCAGTGCCGGGCGCGCGCAGGTGCAGTGCCTTGAAGTTGCGTGACTGCAGGTGGTCACGGGCGCGGCTAAGGCCATTCAGGTGCTCTTCCCAGGCTGCAACAGGATCCGGCTGGTCTGCACGCGTGGCAGCAAAAACGGCGTCCCACAGCTTGTCGACCGCTTCCTGTTCGGGTAGGTCAGGGAATACCTTCGTGGCCCAGGCCGGCACGGCATAAGCAATGATCGTCCACGGCATGTGGGAGCGCTGAATCAGGCGGCTGTTTTCCTGACTGGCGGCACGCTCTGCCCGGGACATGCGCGTAACCCGCTCAGGGTCAGCTGCAGCCATGAGTGCCGGGTCGGAACCGGCAACGCGCATGAGTGCGTCGCCACGCTCCATGCTGGCGCTGTTCATGGCAATCCGTTCCATGTCCACCTCGTCCAGCGTGTCCTCATCAGCATGCAGCGCGCGGATCAGATTCTGGTGCGCGTCCACGTAGGCGACCCGCACCAGCGGCGAACCCATTTCGTAAGCCTGTCTGGCGATTTCACGCATCAGGTCAACGGATTCAAGTGGTCCGTTCAGAATGAGCCGCTGGCCTTTCTGTAGGTTTACGCCTACTTTCAGGGCCAGAGTGGCCAGGTTCCTGAGTTTCTGTTCAAAGGTAAGCATGCTGTTGAGAATACGACAGCGAACGGAGAATCAGCGTCAACGCCCACCCATGCCGGTCATGGTGATTCCCGCTATGAAATAGCGCTGAGCAAAGATGAACACGATGAGTATCGGCAGCAGCGCTATGACACTTCCTGCCATCAGCAGGGTCCAGGCCGTGTTGTACTGTCCCTGCAAGGTGTTCAGGCCGACTGTCAGTGTGGACATGTTCACGCTGGTTGTCACGATCAGCGGGTACAGGAAGCTGTTCCAGTTAGCCAGGAACGTGAAGATGGCCAGTGCCGACAGGGCTGGTCCCGACAGCGGCAGGATTACACGCAGGTAGATCTGCCAGTGATTTGCACCGTCCACGACTGCGGCGTCCTCCAGCTCACGCGGGATGGTGAGGAAGTACTGGCGCAGCAGGAAAGTACCGAAAGCGCTGAATGCCGCGGGCAGGATAAGTGCCTGATAGCTGTCAATCCAGCCGAGTTCGCGCAGCACTATGAAGTTCGGAATCAGTACGACCTGAGCGGGGATCATGAGTGTGCCCAGGTAGCCGAGGAACAGGGCGTCGCGACCGCGGAAGCGCAACCTTGCGAACGCGTAGGCTGCCATGGAACAGGTGATCAGCTGCAGGGCAGTGACGGCAATCGCCACCACTACACTGTTGAGGAAGAACCTGGCGAAAGGAAGCACCTCAAAGATGCGCACGTAGTTACCCCATTGCGGAGGCCTGGGAATGAACTCCGGTGGGTAGGTGAACACTGCCCCGGCGGATTTGAGCGAAGTGGAGATCATCCAGATGAAGGGCATCAGCATCAGGATGGCGGCAGGTATGAGGAATAGGGCCAGCAGCCAACTGCCGACAGTGAAACCGAGTGGCTTGGGTTTCCTCTTCTGGCGTTGTATTGCGGAGTTATCAGTCATAGTGCACCCAGTTGCGTTGGTAGCGGAACTGCACAATCGTCACAATGAAAA
>CAZPLV010000249.1:0-2762 GCA_964587295.1 uncultured bacterium | reverse complement strand
AGAGCACAACGGCAGGAGCGTGCAGTTCAGTTCCATCCGACAGCCTGACTCCGGCCGTGCGCCCACGGTCAGTCATGATGTCAACGACTTCGCCGGTGAGTATGTTGATGCCGTCATGGCTGCGCAGCAGGTCCTGGGCTGCCCAGGCGTAAGCGTCGCGGTCATTCTGCACCCGCAGTGAACGGACAGCCGGCCCGCGGCTGGCATTCAGCACCCGGGTGTTGATTGCGGTTGCATCCGCAAGCCGCGGCATCACTCCGCCGAGGGCCTGCAGTTCGAACACCATCTGTGACTTGCCGGGCCCACCCACTGCTGGGTTGCAGGGCATCACACCGATGCGGTCCGGATTCTGCACCACAAGGGCAACCTCAGCACCGAGGGTGGCGGCCGCCCAGGCGGCCTCAATCCCGGCATGGCCACCGCCGACAACCACAACTCCGTATTTGCGTTTATTGCCCACCGTCTTCATTACGGTCACCACTCTATCGCCTCTTCAGCCTGTCTGAAGTAAGCCGTCAGGCCCCAGAGCGACCCTCCGCATCTGATAGACTTCCTCCACAGAGGACCGGCAGAAGCTGTCCCAAACAGCAGGATACTTCGGAGCCGGCTGAAGCCGGTCCGTGCAGAAATGAGAGACGTTAGATGCTCAATCGGGACAATACGATCTGGGAAGAGCTGCTGGCTTACCTTCGCAGTCAGTTGAGCGAACGCGAGTTCACAACCTGGTTCAGTCAGGCGAAGCCTATCGGAATACAGGAAGGCGCATTCGTGATCGGAGTATCAGGCATTTTTGCCCGGGACTGGATCCGCGACAACTACATGGAGAAAATCGAGGCGGGCCTGAAGCGGCTTGGCGCCGAGACGCCCAGGATCGGCTTGCAGGTTCTGCCGTTGGAGGAAGTCCAGCAACAGGACATGTTCGCCCTGTCGGAACCGGCTTACCAGGAGCCGGTCACCCCGCCGGTGGCCAGGCTCAACAGCAAATACCGCTTCGAGAGTTTCGTGGTCGGCAGTAACAACAACCTGGCCCACGCCGCCGCGCAGGCAATTTCCGAACGCCCGGGCCAGACTTACAACCCGCTCTTCCTGTATGGCGAGGCAGGCATGGGCAAGACACACCTGATGCATGCCGTGGGACATGAGGTAGCCGGTCGCTTCCCCAACCTGGCGATTGAATACGTGACCACCGAGACCTTCACCAATGACCTGATTAATGCCATCCGTGAGAAGGACACCAACTCGTTCCGGGAACGCTACCGTTCGGTGGACCTTCTTCTCGTGGACGATGTTCAGTTCATTGCCGGCAAGGAACAGACCCAGGAAGAGTTCTTCCATACCTTCAACTCGCTCTATGAAGCCGGCAAACAGATCATCCTGTCCAGTGACCGGCCACCAAAGAACATTCCGACGCTGGAGAACCGGCTTCGCAGCCGCTTCGAATGGGGACTGATCACGGACATTCAGCCGCCGGAATTCGAAACCCGGGTGGCAATCCTGGAGCAGAACGCGCACTTCCGCAAGGTGAACCTGCCCAAGGATGTTGCCGAGTTCATTGCCCGTCAGGCCACCTCAAACATCCGTGAGCTGGAAGGCGCACTGGTGCGGGTAATCGTCTTTGCCAGCATGAACGACAGCAACCTGACTGTCGAGACGGCGGCCAGCGCGCTCAGTGACGTGTTCGAGTCCAACGAGGTTGTGCTCACAATGGATGAGATTCTGCGGACGGTCGGCCGTAATTTCAGCATTGACGTGAAGGATCTGAAATCCAAGGGTCGCCGGCAGGAGCTGGTGGCGCCCAGGCAGCTTGCCATGTATCTTATCCGGGAACTGACACCCCATTCATTCCCGGAAATCGGCCAGTTTTTCTCCGGTCGCGACCATTCAACGGTCATGTACTCCATCAATAAAGTGGCTGGCCAGCTCAAGGAAGAGGCCGAGCTGCAGCGCCGGGTACGTGAGATCCGGCAGGCTCTGGGTGTCTGAGCCGAGACAGACCCCGTAAAGTAATCCACAGCTCAGCTACAGCGTTCCAGACGGGCCTGGTGCAGCAGATATCTGCTTACCGGGCCCGCTTCCTTTTGCCTGGTTCAGCAATGGCTTGCCCGCAGTGCATTTGGGCAGAAACCCTGTCCAGCACGCATTTGTTAACAACCATCCGGACAAGCTGTGGACAAGCTGCGGACGCGGCTGTGAACAAGTGACCACCTCTGAGCGGCTGTGGAAACGTGTGGACAACAACCATGGTTATCCACAGCAGAGGGCAAGTTATCCGCAGCCCCGTCCACACCCGGATTGCCGATTGTCATCGGCATGTCAGGCCTTTTCCCCAGTTTCCACAGCCCCTACTACTATGGGTTTTAACCAATATGAAATAGTGATTTTCCCCCGCACCCGTAGGCTGACGCCCGGCAGGCAGAAATTCGAGCCCAGAACAACACGTACCCTGGCGAGGTATGCTTCTGGCTGATGAAGGTTCATGTTCCGACTAAAACCCTGGGCTCCACTCTGGCTCACCTGGAACGGATCATTCCGGCTCGCAGCAGCAACCCTGGGCTCAGTTCCCTGCTGTTCAGGATCACTGACGAACGCGTGATCCTGAGCGGTACCAACCTTGAGGTTGATCTCGAAGCTTTCCTGACTGCCGATGCTGTCGGTGAAGGCACCTGGGCAGTTCCAGCACAGGTTTTCGGCCAGGTTGTACGCGCCCTGCCGCATGACAACGTTGAACTGACTTTCGATGAGCGTGAGGTCCGGATTGTCTC
>CAZPLV010000248.1:0-2781 GCA_964587295.1 uncultured bacterium | reverse complement strand
CCCCCTCGAGCAGCGAACTGAACGTGCTCGAACCGGACGCATATCTGAACTCCGTGAAGCCGAAGCTGATCGTCCACGCGGCCGCGTACACGGATGTGAGCAAAGCTGAGACCGAGCGTGAAGCCTGCTGGCAACTGAACGTGGTCGGTACCCGCCGGATGGCGCAGGCAGCCGCAAGGCTGAACGCGCACTTCGTGTTCATCTCGACTGATTACGTGTTTGAAGGCAGCAGGGGCGATTACTCCGAGGACGACACGCCGGGGCCGGTGCGCAACTACTACGCGCTGACCAAACTGATTGCCGAGGAAGCCGCCCGTGCCGCGCTGGGGCCGGAGCAGCTGCTGATCATCCGCACCAGCTTCCGCGCGCGCGACTGGCCCCATCCGCAGGCGTACGGCGACCTGTTCACCAGCCAGGACTACGTGGACGTGCTGGCACCGCAGATTGCCCTGGCCATCCGTAAATCCCAGGACATTCCACATGACACCCTGCACATCGCGGGCCGGCGCCGGAGCGCCCTGGAGCTGGCGCGGGAACGCCGTCCTGACGTGCAGCTCGCCAGCCGCGCCAGCGCACCGGTGGAACTGCCGGCCGACATTTCACTCAATACTGACCGCTGGCGCGCGCTGATGAGCCAGTGGACTGAAGATTTGCCTGGGCCAACTAATCATTAACTGCGCCGTGCTAGCGTGACAGCTGGAGGAATGCGATGCGTCAGTTCAATATGCACGATGCCAAGACCAACCTGCCTGAGCTTGTCCGGCTGGCGCTGGAGGGTGAGGAAATTGTGCTGGCCCGCAATGGCAAACCCCTGGTGCGGCTGATTCCGGTGGCTGCCGACGCAGGACTGAGGCCCATCGGCCTGAATGCCCTGTCAGAGCAGGAGGTCACGGAAGAATTCATGGCTGAATCACTCAATCCGCTGGACCCAGAGGATGTCAAGGACTGGCACGCACCGCTCCTCTCAGACGAGTAATGATTCATGCGCTGCAGCTGGGGATTCCGCTGGTAACCCGCGACCCGGCATTCAGGTCAACCCCTAATCTGCGCATAATCTGGTGAGCGCACAAGCCGTACTACCAGCCGAGCGGCTATGGCTGCTAGTGTGGATGGCGCATGAGCATTACCATCAGCAGCAGAAAAGGCATCATCCTGGCGGGCGGCACCGGCAGCCGGCTGTGGCCCGCCACCCGGGTCGTCAGCAAACAGCTGCTGCCCGTTTACGACAAGCCCCTCATCTACTACCCCCTGACGGTACTGATGCTGGCCGGCATCCGCGAGATCCTGATCATCACCACACCACGCGACCTGCCCGCCTTCCAGGAACTGCTCGGCGACGGCAGCCAGTGGGGCATGCAGCTCACCTACGCTGAACAGGCCAAACCGGCCGGCATCGCCCAGGCGCTGCTCATCGGCGAGGAATTCATTGCAGGTCAGAACGTGGCGCTGGTACTGGGCGACAATATCTTCTACGGCCGCGGTCTGTCCGGCATCCTGCAACGCGTGAACCAGGAGAGCAAAGGCGCCACCGTATTCGGCTACTTTGTAAAGGACCCCGAACGCTACGGCGTAATCGAGTTCGACAAGCGCGGCAAGGCCGTCGCCATTGACGAGAAGCCAGCCGCACCAAAGTCACGCTTTGCTGTCACCGGCCTCTACTTCTACGACAACCGGGCAGTGGACTTCGCAAAGAAACTGCAGCCCTCAGCCCGTGGCGAGCTGGAAATCACGGACCTGAACCGCGAGTACCTGAAGCACGGCATCCTGAACGTCGAAACGCTCGGCCGCGGCATGGCCTGGCTCGACACCGGCACGCCCGAGAGTCTGCTGCAGGCCGCGAACTATGTGGAGACCATCGAGGCGCGGCAAGGGCTGAAGATTGCCGTGCCCGAGGAAGTTGCCTACCGGATGGGCTGGATCAGTGCCGGGCAGGTTGCGGAGCTTGCCGAGGAGTACCGCGGGAATGAGTACGGACGTTACCTGCTGGAGCTGGTGACGAGGACCGGCCAGGACTGACACTTTCGCCGTCGATCAAACGGCTGTGAGGCTGCCGTCGCGTATCTGTGCATGGTGCATTCTGCCATGCCCAGCTTCCTCGAATTCCTGCTGCAGGCGATAGACTATCCACTCGTTCAGGCTGTACTTTCTGGATGCCGCTTCCAGTGCAAGCTGCCGATGCAACTCCGGCCGCATGCGCAACTGTAGTTTTCCGGAATAGGGCCTATCGGGCTCGATGTTCTCTTCGGCGCAATGCTCAAGATAGGCCTCAACCAGGTCATGAAAATTATGGCGGAGCTCCTCAACCGAGCTGACCGGCCGGTCGGCACATCCTGGGCAATTGCCTAAGTTGTGCCGTCCGGCCGGTCGTGCAGATCAGTGAGTCAGTGGGCCGGTAGTTTACAGGACCCGCGGCACTTTCCTCAGCGCGAGTTCAAGCTGTGCGTCAGTACCACCGGCACGGGCGGCTCGGGGTAGCCAGCAAAGTTGTCGTCGCCCCGCTGCCCTTCGCGGTTGAAACCCCAGGCCCAGATGTTGCCGTCCTCAAGCACCGCCACACTGAAGTCGTTACCCGCATCGATATGGACAGCCGGCAACGGCAGGACCACTTCAACCGGCACCAAGCTGCTCTCCGTCAGGCCGTTGCCAAGCTGACGCCGGTTGTTCGCGCCCCAGGCCATGACGGTGCCGTCAGCAAGCAGCGCCAGCGAGTGTTCGTCGCCAGCGGCAATCTGGATGGCCTGAACGCCGTCCGGCAGGTCCACCTGTCCAGGAGCAAGCCCG
>CAZPLV010000247.1:0-2814 GCA_964587295.1 uncultured bacterium | reverse complement strand
GCATCTACACCAAGGCTGCGGACGTCGGGGCTGACCTGGTCGGCAAGGTTGAAGCGGGCATCCCTGAGGATGACCCCCGCAACCCGGCCGTGATTGCCGACAACGTGGGTGACAACGTCGGCGACTGCGCCGGCATGGGCGCCGACCTGTTCGAGACATATGCGGTGACCGCCATCGGCGCCGTGTTCCTCGGTTACCTGCTGCCGACCGTGCATCAGGTGAGCGTGCTGGTCACCTTCCCGCTCGTTCTGGGTGCCATCGCGATTCTGGCGAGCATCGCCGGCACCCGTTTCGTGAAGCTCAGTGAGGACCAGAACATCATGAAGGCCCTTTACCGCGGTGTATTCGCCAGTGCCGGCATTTCGGTCGTCGGCTTCGCCATCGCGACCTTCATCATGTTCGCCGGCTTTGACTTTGCGGACGTACTGCCCAGTGCCGGCAGCGCCTGGGCGCTGTTCCTGAGTTCCATCATCGGCATCGTGGTCACCATCCTGATCATGTTCATCACCGAGTACTACACGGGGACGAACTACCCGCCGGTCAGGCGAATAGCAAAGGCGAGTGAGACAGGCAGCGCCACCAACATCATCAGCGGCCTGGCAGTCGGCATGAATTCCACCTTCGTTCCCACAATCATCCTGGCTTTCGCAATTTTCGGGGCCTACTCGCTGTCCGGCCTGTACGGAATAGCGGTTGCCGCGGTCGCCATGCTGTCGATCACCGGCATGATTGTAGCAATGGACACTTACGGACCGATTACCGACAACGCCGGCGGCATCGCTGAAATGTCGGACATGCCGCCGGAAGTGCGCGCCAACACGGACGCGCTTGACGCGGTCGGCAACACGACCAAGGCAGTCACGAAGGGCTACGCCATCGGCTCGGCCGCACTCGCAGCGCTGGTGCTGTTTGCCGATTACGCCGAACGGGTACCCGGGCTTGAGTTCCGCCTGAACGATCCCATCGTGCTGCTCGGCCTGATTATCGGAGCGATGCTGCCGTTCCTGTTCAGCTCCTACCTGATGGAGTCAGTCGGCAAGGCAGCCGGGGCAGTCATTGAGGAAGTGCGCCGCCAGTTCCGTGAGATTCCCGGAATCATGGAGCGCACCGCCAGGCCTGATTACGGCAAGGCCGTAGATATCGTCACCAAGGCGGCCCTGAGGGAGATGGCCCTGCCGGGCGTACTCTCGGTGGCAGCGCCGCTCGTCGTCGGTTTCCTGTGGGGACCGCTCGCCCTGGGCGGCCTGCTCATCGGCGTCATTGCCAGCGGCCTGATGATGGCGCTCAGCATGTCCAACGGCGGCGGCGCCTGGGACAACGCGAAGAAGTACATAGAGGACGGCAACCACGGCGGCAAGGGCTCCCCTGCCCATGAAGCCGCGGTTGTGGGCGACACGGTCGGCGATCCGTACAAGGACACGGCCGGCCCGTCAATCAACCCGCTCATCAAGGTGATCAACACGGTGGCGCTCATATTCGCCGGCATAATCGCCAGCGTCGGTGGAATTCTGATGTAAGCCTGCTGAAGAAATCAGGAAGCGGGTCCTGAACCGGCCTTCTCGAGTCCGCTCAGGTCCCGCTTGGCGTCAGCTCCTGTGGAGTGCAGGCACCCAAATAAAGATTATACACCCGGTGCAAATTGAGCGCCATGATGCCAGCCACCCCGAGTCAGTGGCCGGCTTGCTAATATCGCGGCAAGAAGGGAGGAGGTTCCTGATAAAAGAGGAAATAGAAACTTCCTACTTCAACTCCCGAACGCACTGGGGGCTCAACTGACCAGCCGCTGAAACAAGCGCAGAAGTACCAGCGGCAGCGACAGAGCAGTAAAAGCGTCCGGGAGTTCACTTTTGTATCCCGGCCCCGGCACCGTTAAAACCCAACACGAAAAACCGGTTCAGCGGCGCGACACGTACAGGGAATCCTTCACGTGGAAGCGCAGCAGCTCATCTTTTGCCCTGGAAATGCCGATGCGCGGAGATGCAATCACCTGTGCATCCGCCAGCTGGCCGGCGCCAGCCAGCTGCAGCGGTGCCAGACGCAGGTCATGCCCGTAAAGCTCCGGACCAACTGCCAGTGCCCGCGTGAGCTTGCCGGGACCATTGGCCAGGTTCCTGCCGCCGAGTCCTCTCAGCTCCTCCATGCGCGCGACACCCGTCAGCGGTTCCACAGCACGGACCAGCACACCGGCCCCGTAGCCTTCCGGGCCGGCAGTGACGTTCAGGCACCAGTGAATTCCGTAACTCAGGTAAATGTAGGCGTACCCCGGCGGGCCGAACATGGCCGCGTTGCGGCGCGTCGGGCCGGCAAAAGTGTGACTGGCCGGATCCTCCTGGAAGTATGCCTCGACCTCAACCAGCCGCGCTGTGAGCACGGTGCCGTCAGCCAGTGTCCGCACCAGCAGTGAGCCGAGCAGGTAACGGGCTGCGGAAACGGGTTCAGTCAGGTTGGCGGGGTCAAGCAATTCCATGTGGGCTAGAGTAACGCCGAATCCCTCACGCTCAGGTTTCAGCTGCGCTAAAATCACCTGCACGAAAAATCTCCCGGCAGTTGATTGGAGCCAAAATGTTGAAGGAACTGAGCCTGTGTGCGGAATAGTCGGGCTGCTGCTTGACCGTCCTGCCGCCGGCGACGCCCTCGAGGCACTCAAACGGCTCGAGTACCGCGGCTACGATTCCGCCGGCATCGCCAGCCTCACCGACAAAGGCATAAGCCGTCAGCGTGCCAGCGGCAAAATCCGCAACCTGCAGGAGCAGCTCGAGCGCACCCCCCTGCCCGGCAACACCGTCATCGGCCACACCCGCTGGGCCACCCACG
>CAZPLV010000246.1:0-2832 GCA_964587295.1 uncultured bacterium | reverse complement strand
CTGGAGAGCGGATCGGGCTCCAGCAGTGCGTAACGGTTCGGATACTTCACCGCGAACTCCCGGTAGGCCGCCAGAAGCGCGCGGATAGCATCATCCCGAGCCAGGCCGATGGCCGACTCTGCCATGGCTTCGGTCAGCTGGCGCATGACGCTCAGCGTGGCCAGGCTGCGAAGTTCCTGCAGGCTGGCCACGTGGTTGTAAAGCGACGGCGTCGCAACTTTTGCCTGCTCAGCCACGGCTTTGAGCGTGAGTGCCGTAGGGCCGTGTTCATCGACAACAGCGAGTGCAAGCGAGGTGACTGCTTTGGCTGACAGCGGGGGGCGGCTAGGTCGCATAGCTATCAAACTAGCACGATTAGCCTGTGGTTGTGCGCGCCGCAGCCGGTGTCGGCTTCCGGCCGGGCCGCGGTTCGACCGGTGCTGCTCCGGACGGGCCCGTGGCGACTCCATCAACACGAATTGACGCTATTGATGTCGCTGGTCAGTTGCTGAGTGTCATCATCGGACGGGCACTACGAAGTCGTGTTGGGCACGATAGGTTGGATACGGTCGAGTTCGGCGGCATAATTGTGGGAAGCATCCCACAAATCGACGGAGCGCTGGGCATTGAGCCAGAATTCCGGGCCGGTACCGAACAGCCGGCCCAGTCGGAGAGCGAGTTCAGGACACAGGGATGCGTTCTTCCATCAGTCGGGTGGCGGTTTCAACTGGTATAAACAGTGCCGCTGCCAGATAGTAGAAGCAGGTACGCCATTGTGTATTGACTGCTTAACGCGCTGTAAACCTTGTGTCGACAGTTCCCGCCTGTGCCATCGGAGCATGCGTTCGAGCGCCGACATCTGAGCATCGTGGACATCGTGTACCTCGGCGGCCGCAATCGCTCGCTGTGTGGCGGAGTCAGTTCGTTACGGTGTTTACACTGTCCGTACGGCTCATCAGGGCTGACGCTCAGA
Source organism: uncultured bacterium (assembly GCA_964587295.1). Lineage (GTDB taxonomy): Bacteria > Deinococcota > Deinococci > Deinococcales > Trueperaceae > CALDPK01. The sequence goes on along the minus strand of CAZPLV010000246.1, from coordinate 1,880 downwards.
CACAACGGAGATCCGCAACCATGATTCGTGAAATAGCCAAGTTCAAGATCAAGCCCGGGCAAATCCCGGAGTTCATTGAAGCTGCGCGGGCCTGCCTGCCGCTATTTGAAGGCGCCCGAGGCTTCCACTCCTTTTCCCTCGAGCCGGCGCTGGACGAAGAGGATACGGTCTACCTGCTGGTTGAATGGGCAACCCTCGAAGACCACACGGTTCACTTCAGGGAGAGTGCGGTGTTTCAGGAGTGGCGCGGCCGGGTTGGCGACTTCTTTGCGGAGGCGCCTGTGGTGGTGCATACGCAGATGCTGACGTAGATTCAGATTCGCGAGTCGCGAGCATCGGCTTCAAAGCAGCACCATCTGCCCGCACTGGTAATGACGAAGTACTGACCACGTGCATAACCACTGCCTGCCATGCACCGGCGCAGCCGCCGACTATAGCAGTGGAGATGGGCGATACTGGCAAGCATGGATTCACACCCCACCAGCTTCTCCATGGGTTACAGCGACACACCGCAGGAGGACCTGTCAGGGCTGTCGCCAAACGAAATGGCGCAATTGCTTTACGAGCCGTTCGACTCGCCTGAGCTGCTGCAGTTCCGTGATCTGAGTGGAGCTCGTGTGGCAGCGCCCATTCTGGACCTGTTGATGCCGTTGATGGTGATGCTCGAGGCGGGCCCGCTGAAGCTTACTGCTGCCGGAAATCTGCCGGTCAAGGTGTGTTCGGCGCTTGCTGAGGATTACCGCCCGGAGCATTACACGTTTCAGTACTGGCATGAATTGACGCGTGTGACGGAGCGCGATTGCCCGGATCTGACGGTTGTGCGAGTGGTCGGTACCCTGTCAGGACTCTTCACCAAACGGCACGGCAAGCTGCAGCTGACCCGCAAGGGCACGAAACTGCTTCATCAAGGTGCTGTCGGCATTTATCCGGAGTTGTTCCGGACGTTCGTCGGCAAGTACAACTGGGGTTACATGGATGGCTACGAGCCGTTCACGTTGGTGCAGCAGTCCTGGGCTTTTACTTGCTACCTGTTGCAGCGTTATGGGAACCAGCCTCGCCCCGCAGCCACTTACAGCGATCACTTCCTGTTTGCCTTCCCGATGCTCGTGGCGGAGGTGCCACCGCGCCAGTACGGGGAGCCGGAGGGATACGTGACGAGTTGCTATGAGATTCGGGCGCTCGTGCGCTTTCTGGGTTTCCTGGGTCTGGCACGGTTCGAGTGGCATGCGAGGTCTGACGGGTACGGGCGCCATGCGCTGATTCAGGCGAGCCCCATGTTCGCCGACTTCATTGACTTTCAGGTGCGCTAGGGCAGGGCTGATGAACGGCGGCATGCCGCCTGATAGCTTCGATCAGTCGGCGTCCGTCAGCACTTCGAACTGGTGCCCGCTGGGGTCATGGAAGTAGAAGCCTGTTTCGCCGTTCAGTTCATAAGTGTGGCCAATGTTTTCACCTTTTGGGGTGCCCCAGTACCTGATGCCCATTGTCTGGGCACGCTTCAGGATGACCGGGAACTCGGCTTTTGAAACTCGGAATGCATAGTGGTGACCGGCAATGTCCGTGTTAACGGTTTTGAAAAGCAGTGTGACCTGGTTGCCGAGCCGGACGGCCATGAAGATGCTTTGCGCCTCAGGTGGCTCAAGGCCCAGCAACTCCGTGAGGAACTGAGCCGAAGTGTGTTTGTCATAGGCGAGGATTATCTGGTGATCCAGAGTTGCAGTGCTGTGTGACACGGGTGTAACCATAGCAGGCGGTCTGCATAGTCAGCGAGAGAGCCGACTCCTTGCCGGACACTGACAAAGCTCCGGCAAGGAGTCACTCCAGCAGCTCTTATCCGCTGACGATTACGGTCTTGACACCAACCAGTTCGCTGGCGGCCT
>CAZPLV010000245.1:0-2848 GCA_964587295.1 uncultured bacterium | reverse complement strand
GGGACCGGGTTGAAGTCGATGGCGTTCTGGAGCGCGTGCGGGGGCGCATTGGCAGTGCAGCTACTGAGAGTCTGGTTGCGGACGGCGCAGCGCTGGATGTAGGTGATGTTGTGACGCTTGCGTTGCAGTTGTGAGCGACTCCCCCCCGGATTTCCGCAGCGATCAGCGGACCTGAATCGGCCATCTGGCAAATGTTCCCGGTCTGGAATCCGATGCATAACGGATTTCGTAGGCACCCGGTTCATCCGGTGCCGTCAGCTGCGCGCTGCTGCCACCTGATGTATATGCGTAATCCAGGTAGGTGCCGTCACTTGCTTCCACCGGCACTATCGTCACATAGTCCCATTCAGCCTCGCTGGCGACCGTCCAGCTGACCGTGAAGCTGCTGCCGGCAGCAACACTTTCAGGAGCAGTGAGAGTTATGGCAGCGGCAGTCACGGCGATAGGCGTGCTGAACAGAATGGCGTGGTCAGCTTCGTCACTGGAATAGCGCAGTTCGTACGCACCTGCAGTACCGGGGGCAAGCAGGCTCAGCGGGTTACCGGCAGCCGTGTACTCATACTGCAGGGCCACATACTGGCTGGCTTCAACCGGAGCAATCGAGATGTAGTCATACGGTCCATTCGGACCTGTCCACTGAATGCTGAAGTACGCGCCGGCCTCTACCGCCGCAGGAGCAACGATGGCAAACTCATTAGCAGTCACATTCAGAGCCGACATTGCCAGAATCTGGCCAGGAGCGCTGTCACTCAGATAGCGGACTTCGTAATCGCCAGGCTCGTCCGGCGCACGCAGCTGCAGCGGATTGCCATCCTCAGTCCAGCCGGTGACAGTCACGCGTTCAGCTGGTGAGCCGGCTGGCACAATTGTAATGTACTCATGCGGTCCGCCGGCAGCAGTCCAATGAACGGTCAGGCGGCTTCCCGCCGCAGCTTCAGCTGGTACTTCAATGGACACTGGGGGAACAGTCACCGTAATCGCCTCGCTGCGGCCCGCCACCAGGCTGCCTCCATCCGGCAACTGCAGCAGGTAGCGAACCTCGACCACAGTGGGTTCACCGACAATCACAATCTCTGCCATGCCGGACTCCCCTGTGACCCAGCTGCCTGGTCCGCTGTCGCTATCAGCTGCATCAGTGCGCACCAGTGTGAGCCAGTGCTCGCCGGAAGTTGGCCCACCTGACCAGTTGACTGTCAGCTGATCGCCAATAAATACGGAAGTAGTGTCGGTACTGACTGTGACTTCGAAACTGGCTGCCAGCTCGAATGTGAATTCATTGGGGCCTTCAGGCAGGACCCGCAGGCCGCTGAAACTGAGTGGTGACTCCGAATAGGCGTCCCGTACAGTCACGCTATACGTACCGGCGGTCAGCTGACTCAAGTGCTTGCCTGGAGCACTGCGCCCGGCAGTCGTCAGCAGGCCGTCCACGCTATGCGTGAACTCAACTACAGTGCCCTCTTCTGCCGGCAGGCCCGAACGGGTCAGGTTGACCGTCACCTCATAGGTGGCCTGACCGGGGGTGACAATGGCTTCACTGACCGCCCGGCCTAGTGCAGCCGCCAGTTCTTCAGCGCTGCGGGCGTTCTCAAAAGTACCCACACCGTCAAAGCTCCGACTGGCTTCGTCAGTCAGGTCGAAGCCGATGATGCGCAGGTCAATATCGATGCCGGCGGCAGCCAGGTCTGCCATCACCTGACGGATGTCACCACCGCATGATTCCTCGCCGTCCGTGACCAGCACAATCATGCGCTTACCGGGCTGGGTAAAATCGCGACCGGCCTGCTCAAGAGACCAGGCAAGCGGTGTGGCACCGCGAGCCAGAACCGCGTTGACCGTATCCAGCAGCGCGGTCCGGTCGAGGCCCTGCAGTGGCACGAACAGCCGACTGTCCAGACATGACTCAGGATCCAGGGCTTGCAGTTCGGAACCATATATCCTCAGACCGACATGCAGATCCGGATCCGCCGGCAGGCCAGCGATGAAGCTGCCCAGAGCGTCTTTGGCAGCAGTGATGCGATAACGCCCGTCCTCCAGCGTGTTGTACATCGAGCCTGATGCATCCAGGATGAGCTCGACCCACGTCTGGGCCCAGACCACACCGGTTGTTGCCAACACGAGTGCGGCTACAACGGCGACTTTGCGAAGTGGAACCGGCCAGTACATCAGAAGCAGCCTCCTTGCGAACCAAGCGCACCATAACGGTAGGCATGTCGCACACAATTTGTATTGCCGGGAGTATACTTCTTTTCCGCAGGTAGTGCCCTCGGAGGGCAGTGCAAGCGATGATCGTCACATCTTTCAGAGCCATGTCTTTAACCATGTCCTGTGCTGTTGCCAGGTAACGCGCATGCCAAACAGAAAGCACCGGCCGTCCGCAGCAACACGGACGGCCGGCAGCCGTCACCTAAGCCTGAGCGCTACGGCAGAACGGTGGTGATCTCCATCATCGTGAGTGGGGTTGCGCCGTTGCGGACGATGTAGCCGTTGAGCACGCCTAGGTCGGTTTCGCCGCCCCAGCGGTTGCCGTCGACGTCGATGGTCGCTTCGACCACATCCATCAAGGTGGCCACCTTGCCTGCGGCGTCAATCGGGAAGTCGAAGTTGTTACCGCTGATAGTCAGGTTGGCCGCTATGCCGCCAGCGCCGTCGAGGGTGATGTCGAGCGCCCCGTCGAAGCCGCTGAAGGTGTTGCTGCTGATTTCCAGGTCGACCGGCATGCTCGTGCTGTTCTCCTCCATGGTGATGGCGAAGCCGCTCTGGCCGTTGAACGTGTTGGAATCGACCAGTTGTGTGCCGAGCCTTGGGAACTCCAGGCCCCCACCGGCTGCCCAGTTGACCGTGTTGTTCC
>CAZPLV010000244.1:0-2886 GCA_964587295.1 uncultured bacterium | reverse complement strand
GACCACCAGGCACCGCCACTTGACGAGAACGTTGACTACCAGGCGACCGCCCGCGCCATGCTGGACGGCATCCTGGACGGCGCCGGAACCGAGCGCGTCTCCACCATTCGCCGTGAACTGCAGGAAACGATGATGGACAACGCCTCCGTGTTCCGCACCCATGAGCTGCTGGCCAAGCAGGTTGAAGTGCTTGCCGACCTGCGCGAGCGGGCGAAGAACATCGGCGTGGACGACAAGGGCCTGCTGTTCAACACCGAACTGATGGAAGCGGTCGAACTCGGCTTCCTGCTCGACAACGCCGAGGCCCTGGTGCACGCGGCGCTGAACCGGACCGAATCACGCGGCGCACACAGCCGCGAGGACTTCCTGGACCGCGACGATGAGACCTGGCTGCGCCACAGTCTCGTCTACCTCGAAGACGGTAGTATCCGAATCGACTACAAGCCCGTCACGCTCGGCAAGTACGAGCCCAAGCCGCGGGTTTACTGACCGCCGCAAAGTTAAGGAGAGCTGCAGTTGCTCAGGAATGAAGTTCAGACCGATGAAGCACCCCCGGCCATCGGGCCCTACGCCCAGGCGGTGGTGGTCGGCAACATGGTTTATACGTCCGGAAGCACGCCCCTGACGCTCGAAGGCAAGATTGTCGAAGGCGACGTCAGCGCGCAGACGCATCAGGTGTTCCAGAACCTGTCAGCCGTCCTGCAGGCCGCGGGCAGCAGCCTGCGGCAGGTGGTCAAGGCAACCTGCTTCCTCAAAGACATGAATGATTTCCAGGCTTTCAACACGGTTTACGCCGAGTACTTCCCCGAACTCAAACCGGCCCGCTCCACCGTCGAGGTGGCGCGACTGCCGATGGACGTGCTTGTGGAAGTCGAACTGATAGCCTACGTGGACTAGCCGGACCCGTGATTTCAGCCGGCGGGGGAAGATGACGTGAACAAGGGTCGAATCGTTGACATACTGCTCATCATCACGCTCGTGCTCGTGGCGTTCGGCATCACATATACGCTGCTGACGCTAAACCGCGGTCAGACGCGGCCCCCGCCGGAACCCGAACCAGCCCAGACGCAGACGCAGACCCCGGTCATCCCCGATGACGGGCCCGTCGACCCGCTTGGTGGCGGACTGCCGGTCATTCCCGAGGAAGCTCCGGCTGCTGAGGGCGGCGGCGTTGAACCGATCAGTCCTGTCGGCGCCGCTGAGGACGACGCCCAGGCCGTGGCTGAGCCTGCGGACGAACCCGAAGAGGACACCCCGCCGCGCACCCTGGCGGCAGGCGAAGTGCAGCTGGAAAGCGTTGGCTTCTCCTTCGTGACCGGCGGCGCAGGCGCCTGCGGCGTCACCCTGGAAGCCTGGCAGCATGTGGCCGTGAGCCGCGACCTGCTGGCCGACCTCGGCTGCGGCGCACCGCTGACAATCGAACTTGCGGATGAAACCGGCGGCAACACCATTGTGAACGCCGTCATCGGTGACACGATGAATCCGGCGCACAGCATGACCGTGAACATTTACGTGGGTGAGGACGAACCGGCGCTGCAGTACGGCCGCACCACCGGCATCCTCTCAGCCGACTGAATCAGCCCCAGATGCTGAACAGCAGGACAAGCAGCAGCAGGTAAACCGAGCCGAGCAGCCAGAAGCGGTACGGGTACCAGCGCTGGCGCTTCAGCTTGCTCATGATGTCCTGCACCGGATAACTCTCCTCAACCTGACGGACGCCGCCCATCGTCTCCCCGAGATTGACCGAGGCCGGCTCGAAGGCGCGGCCCTCGGGCAGGCGGTACTTCTTGCTGCGCTGCTCCACCGAATTGACCTTCAGCACCACAGCCGTCACGTTGTCCGGGCTGCCGCGCGTGTTTGATTCCTCGATCAGCTTGCGGCAGGCTTCCTCAGGTGCTGATGACCTGAGGATGCGCTTCATGTGGTCAGGGGAGAGCAGCATGCTCACCCCATCCGAGCACAGGAGTATGGTGTCGCCTTCCCTGACCTCGAAGTGCAGCAGGTCCAGCTTCACCTCAGGGCTTGAACCCAGGGTGTTGGTGATGATGTTGCGCCAGCGGTGCTGCCGCGCTTCCTCCTCGCTCAGGATGCCCTGGCGCACCCGGTCCGCCACCCAGGAATGGTCCAGCGTCAGCTGCCGCAGCTCATCACCGCGCAGCAGATAGGCGCGCGAGTCGCCAACCTGGCCCACCAGGCCCACCTGGTCGTCCAGAACCATGACCGTGGCGGTGGTGCCCATGCCCTTGTGCTCGGGATTCTCGACTGAATGGTCAAAGATCGCCAGGTTGCTCATCTGCATGGCCCGGGCAATGGTCACCGGCGGCTGCGAGCGGCTCCGCTCCAGCTCGCGCTTAAGCGCGTCCACTGCCTTCTGGCTTGCCACCTCACCGGACTTGTGACCCCCCATGCCATCCGCCACAATCGCAATGATCTGGCGACCCTGCCCCTGGCCGACATGGAAGGCATCTTCATTAAGGGTCCGGACCCGTCCGGGATCAGTCAAGCCACTGAACTCAATGGCGGCTGCACGTACTGCCGCCTGGGCACTTCCCGACATGCCGCCAGTATATCGGGCTTGAGCGTCACTTACTTGTGCCTTTGCTATGCTGCCAGCGATGCAAGCCACCCCCAGCAACGCAAGCCAGGCCGTGAATGAAGCACTGGAGAAGGTGCGCACCACCGGCCGGGAACTGAATGCGTTCATAACAGAACTCGACGAATATGCGCTTCAACAGGCCGCCGCCCTCGACGGGCGCGGCGACTCCGGCGAGCAGCTGCCGCTTCACGGCATGCCCATCGCTGTCAAGGACAACCTGAGCATGGACGGGGTGCGCACCACAGCCGCCTCGAACATGCTGCGCGACTATGTGCCGCCCTACACCGCCA
>CAZPLV010000243.1:0-2912 GCA_964587295.1 uncultured bacterium | reverse complement strand
TTTCGGCCCCTGCTCACCTGGCCGCCCTTCGGGGCCGGGTGTACCATCGGCGCCGTCTGTGCCAGGAGCACCTGGTTCACCGCGTGGACCTGGCTCACCTGCGGGACCTGGAACGCCGGTTTCACCGCGTGGTCCTGTTGCTCCGCCGGCACCGGCTGGTCCGGGCTCACCCTGCTCGCCTGGTTGGCCCTGCGGACCGGCCAGGTCGACTGAAATGTAATCAGCTGCACCTGTGGTCCGTACACCAAGCTGGGTGCCGTCCCAGGTGAATTCAAGGTCACGTCCGTTGGCGCCGGTTGCGCCCGCAGGACCGATAAGGTTTACGAACGTAAAACCTTCTTCGTCGTTGTTGCGGATGCCAAGGCTGGTGCCGTCCCACGTGAACTCGAGACTGTTTCCGTCGAGGTCGCCACTCTGTGCGAGCGTCTGGAGCTGATTCAGCAAGCCTTCCAGTTCCGCTAGGTCCTCCATTGTGATGTCGGTGAGGCCCATGGTTGCAGTGATGTGATCGAGGAGCAGCTGGAAATTGGCGTTCATGTCGGCGGCAACAATCGGGCTGCCGGCACGGAAGATGAAGAGGTCCGGGGCGGTCTGACTGAAGGCAGGACTGCTGAGTGCAATGGCGGCCAGGATGATGATTCGTTTCAAGATTATTCCCATGTGGCGGTGTTCCAGGCGGAAGCGTCCCATTGTCCGGGTCCGGTTCTGGTAAGAGGGTTATTCGTTGGGTTCTGGCAGGCGGCCAGTAACACGATTGCCAGCAGCAGAACGATGCTCAGTCGCGCGCGTTTCATTGACGCTGAAGCGACCAGGTGCCGGGGACTCCGCCGGGACAGTCGGTTGGCACGAAGGAGCCAGTCAGTCCGTCGTCTTCGACTGTGCCTTCGAACGTATAGCTGCAGGAGTTGCCGGGAATCAGTTCGGCAGTAACTGTAGTGTTCTGGAGCGTGCCACGGAACAAACCGACAGCGGCTCTCACGGTGTATTCGCCATGGAGCCATTCACCGCGCTGCTCAAGTTCGAGTAACAGCGGCTGTTCGGTTCCTTCTGTGGTGGTTGTGCCCGCGAAAGCGAGCTTGGGTGGGGGCTGGTGGCAGGCTGACAGTATCAGCGACAGGCCCACGATGGCCGGGAGGAGGGTTGGACGCTTCAAACTTGGTCCTATAGACGCTTGATTCCCCGGAGGGTGGTTAAGCAGGGCGCCTGCATCTCAATTGCGCTCACAGGAATTTTATATGGCGCAGTTGTACGAACTTCTTACAGGACTCGACTGAGTGGCACGACGGCTCCCCGAATCCTGATTCATGCTATGGGCGGCATGACGACGACCCTCGCTGCTGCCGCGTGCTGACAAATAGAGTATGTAAATACCACTGGCGTTGTAATCTGTCCAGCAAGACAAACCGGAGGTCATCATGCCTATCCTGCCTGGATTACATTTGCGTTTCGGCACCGTAACTCTGGCACTTGTCCTACTGCTGCTCTCTGTCGCACCACTGGCTTTTGCGCAGGGCAATGACCCGATGGCCGGCAGTTTCAGCGACGGATTCCTGACGATTCACATAAATGGTCACAACGGCCGGTACTCCGGCCAGTTTGAGGCTGGTGGGATCATCTATCCGTTCAACGCAAGCGGCAACGCGCAACGTATTGACGGTACTTACCAGGATGCCGGGCAGATGTGGCAGTTCAGCGCCGCGCTCCAGGGCAACAGCATGACGTTCCAGAATGGATCGCAAACTTTCCAGCTGACCCGTGTCGGGGCTGCCCAGCAGAACCAGGCGGCTGCCGGTGGTTTGCCCGCCGGAACCAGGCTGACCTATAACCATTCTGTGAGCAGCACGCCGGGCACCAACGCCGGACCGGACGCTCGTGGCGTTGCCGGCCAGGGCTTCATTGAGGTTGACATCCACTATTCAGACGCGACTGCCTGCGTCGCAACCCTCACCACTTACGCCCGTGGTCTGATGGTTGACACACTCACAGTCAGCGGCACGGAATATCTTGTCTCTGATGGCAACAGCTGTGGCGGCTACTGGATGGCCCCAGCGTTACTGGCTGCTTACCAGGCACCTCCGGGTGGAATCGAAACGGTGGAGCGTGGACCGTACCAGTTCGGTGGCCGCACTTATAACGCACTGTATATAACCAAGGTCTACCAGAACTTGCGCAGCTGGCGCGTCTTTGACCTTGATTCCGGCATGCTGCTTGCGTTCACCGAGGCAACAGGAGACAGAAGCAACCCGGACGGGACAAGCCAGGGTCCTGCCACCAGCGCGGTGCAGGAACTTGTCAGCGTCAGGCAACTTGATCTTCCGTGGACCAATGCGCGGACACTCCCGGCGCAGATGCAGTACCTGCAGTCGCTCAGTTACAGCGGGCAGATTGTGCAGGCCATGCCCGGCATAACCATGTGGGACAGTTCGGTGAGCAGCCAGATCAACGTTGTATTCACCGTGCAGCAGCGTCACCCAGCCTGGCTGCAGATGGAGTCGCGAAACACAATGAGCATGATGGGTTCACCCTTGCCGGCTGAGGTGCGGCAGGTGGTGGCAGTTGCCGGCAGCGGCCACTTCATTGCGCCCGATGTGGCCGCGCAACTGCGGCCTGGGCAAGAGCTGGACGTTGATCCCATTACCGGATACCGGAGGTACGTTGAGCGGGTGGACCAGGGTGGCATTGTTCTGGTGACCGAAGGGCGTGGCTACCGTGCCGCGGCAACATTTGATCCTGGCAGCGGTCTTCTGACGGGCAGTCAGTCCGAAACGCAGGAGGAGCAGTCAGTCCGGACTATTACCCTGCAGCTCAGCAGCTGGCAGTAGCTCAGCCATGATCCGCAGGAACTCAGTCGTCAGCTCCGGGTCGAAGTGCTTGCCGGCCTGTTCACGAAGATAGGCGAACGTGTAGGCGGT
>CAZPLV010000242.1:0-2933 GCA_964587295.1 uncultured bacterium | reverse complement strand
GGATGGCCAGTGCACGGGCCAGAGCGACCCGCTGCTGCTGACCGCCCGAGAGTGCGTTCACCCTGCGGTTGATCAGCTCTCCCAGACCCACCATCTCCAGCGCCGCCTCAACGCCGGCACGGATCTCATCGGCGGATTTACGGGCGACCCTGAGGCCGTAGGCCACATTCTCGAACACGTTCATGTGCGGGAACAAGGCGTAGCTCTGGAACACCATGGTGACGTCACGGAGGTAGGCAGGCAGGCGGGTCACGTCCTCGTCGTCAATGCGGATGGTGCCGCTTGTGGAGCGCTCCAGGCCGGCAATCATGCGCAGTGTCGTGGTCTTGCCGCAGCCAGACGGCCCCAGCAGTGTGACCAGTTCACCCGGCTCTATCTGCAGGTTGATGTTGTCGACGGCCAGCGACTCCCTGGAGAAACGCTTGACCAGACCTTCCAGGCTTACGGACGCGGGCCGGATTCCCTGTTCGATGACGTTCATTGTTCCCTGACTCCTGACATTCTGTTACCGACAAGCCTGGCCGCGAGCAGCATGAGCAGGATGACGGCCAGCATCGAGATGATCAGCACTGTACCCATGGCCGCACCGCGACCAAGCTGGCCCTGTTCAATCCAGCCCAGCATGAGCACGGTCGCCAGCTGGTTGCCGGGGCTGACCAGGAAGATGACCTGCGAAACGGCAGTCACACCGCTGACAAACGCGTAAATCAGGCCGGTGATGAGCGTGTTGATGAGCAGCGGGAACAGTACCCGCCGCAAGGTGGTGAAGGTGCGTGCCCGCAGCATCGTGGACGCTTCCTCAAGGCTCGGATCAATCTGCGCCAGACCCGAGACCGCCGCCCGGATGGCCACCGGCATGTTGCGGAAGACGAGCGCCAGCACGATGATCACCGCGGAAGCGGTGAGCAGCCACGGTCCGGTGTTGAAGGCAAACACGTAGGCAACACCCATGACTGTCCCGGGCGTTGCGAAGCTGAGCAGTGAGCCGATCTCAATGAAACGCCGGCCGAGGAAGCGCTGCCGGCTGACCAGATAGGCGACCAGGAAGCCGAGCAGCAGTGCAGGTATCGCGCTGATGGCGGAAACGCGCAGTGAATACAGGAATACGGGCATTCCGGCGGTCAGGAAGTCCCTGTAATGCTGCATCGTGAGCGTGTAATTCACACCCCACAGTTGCGTGAACGAGCCGAAGGCAATCGATGAATACAGCGCGAAGACCAGCACGGTCCATACGCCCAGCAGACCGATGAACACCCACTCGAGTGCGTTGGGCAGGCGGACGACGGAGCCGGAGGCCGGTTTGCCCGTCACTGTCACGAAGGAGCTGCCGCCCAGCCACCATTGCTGCAGGAAAAATGCGCCCAGGACAAACAGGAGCAGCACCGTGCCGTAAACTGCCGCTTCGTGCGGATTGAAGCGACCTGTCAGCGACAGGTACACCTCGGTGGCCAGGTAATTCCGGTCACCACCAAGCACGATCGGGTTGCCGAAGTCAGCGAGTGATTCGATGATGCTCAGCAGCGCCGCGGCAGCCAGTCCCGGACGCAGCAGTGGCCAGGTGATCGACTTCAGGACGTGCCAGCGGGCCGCTCCCAGGGTCTGGGCGGCCTCCTCGAGCGCAGGGTTGAGCGCCGACAGCGAACCACGCAGCAACAGGTAGGCAATCGGGGTGAACGCCAGTATCTGTGCCAGCGAAACGCCGAGCACACCGTAAATCTCGTTGCTGGAAATTCCCAGCAACTGGTAACTGATGATGCCGCGCCGGCCGAGCAGGAAGATCATGGCGAAGGCCAGAATGAACGGCGGCGTGATGATGGGCAGCAGGCTGATGACGTCGAGTGAGCCCTTGACGAAGCGGAAGCGCGACCGCTGGCCCAGGATGGCGAAGAACAGGCCCAGAAGCGTGGTTGCCGGCGCAACGATGGCCAGTACCAGCAGGCTGGTCGGCACCGCTCCGCGACCGAACAGCATGACCCCGATGGCGAAGCCGAACACAAAGCCCAGCAGCGTCTGCAGCACGATACGCTGCCAGCGTGCCCGCCGCACAAGGGCAAGGACAGCAAGCAGTCCGCTGCCGCCGGCTCCCCACCACAGTGAGGCGGCCAGCTCGTTCATTTCGGTGCGCGGGTTGTTGAGGTACAGGAACAGCGGGTGGCTCAGCGTGGTGCGGAACTGCTCGAGTGTGAACTCTCCGCGCACCACGAATGCCTCACGAAGCACCGTGTAGAGCGGGTAAAGGATGAACAGCACGACGAACAGCGACACGAGCAGGATCGAGGAGGCAACGAACGCGTCACCCTGGACGCGGCCCCCTTCGCTCAGACCGGTGCCCATCACCAGCACGAGAGCAGCGAGGCTGACCACCGACCCGAGGCCGAACGGGGCGCCACTGACCAGCAGCCAGCCGACACCACTGACGAAGCCCGCACCTGCGATGAACGTGATCAGGTCACCGCGGGAGGCTACCGGAATCCGCAGGAAGCTGCTGCCGAAAACCAGCAGTGCTGCGACCGGGACCAGCCAGATGAACAGGTCGTTCATCTGCCAGCCGTAACTCTGCTCCGTAAAGTTCAGGAAAGGCCGGCCCGGCCGTGTGAACGGCAGCGCGGCGAACGCGGCGAGCGACAGCAGGGCCGGCAGCCAGGCGCCACTTGTGGCCAGGCTGCTGTAGCGGCTGGTTGCTTTCAGTTCACGGACAGCGCTCATGTGGGGGGCACGGAGCTCAATTCATTCAAGGGGGTGTTCCTCCGCAAGGTTGTGAGCAACTATAACAGCTGGCGTCCCTGACGAAACCCGCGGGTCTCATCAGGGACGCCAGTGACTGCCCTGCTACGGATGTCTGTCCGTCAGAACGTGGCTCAGCGCGGAATCGGGAAGATTTCGTTGGTCCAGCGGCTGACCAGGTGGTCACGGGTGTCCGGGTTGCCGTAGGT
>CAZPLV010000241.1:0-2940 GCA_964587295.1 uncultured bacterium | reverse complement strand
GTACAACTGGCGCCCGTTCAATTCAGATCTGATCAACCGTCATTTTTCCGAGGGAACCTGTGATGTCATCATCGGAGTGCCGGATGGTTTTGAGAAAACCCTGAACACCATCAGCTATTACCAGAGTCCATTTGTTTCCGTCCAGCGTGCGGATGCGGATTTTGACCTGCAGAGCATGGACGACCCGATTTTGCATGATCTTGATATTGCAGTACAGGGAACCGGCACCCCGCCGCATGAGGCTCTGCTCAACCGTGCCCTCCACGGCAATGTCACGCAGCGCTACGGCGTCGAGGACTACGACGACAGTCTCGGCATCATGGTGAACGCTGTGGCTGACGGCCTGGTGGATGTCGGCTTCGGCTGGGGCCCCGTTGTCAACTATTACGCGGAACGAAGTGACGTGGACCTGAAGGTGGCTCCCGTCGAACCAATGTTTGATCTGCCTTCAATATTTCAGGTTCAACCCATGGCTATGGCGGTCAGGCCGTACGATTACGCAATGCAGGCGCGCCTCAACCGTGCCATTGCCGCACGCTGGGATGAAATCCACGCCATTCTGGCCGAGTACGACGTGCCGGTGATGCCATCGCCTGCGCCGGGCTCGGCCGCTGAACGCGACCTGAGCCGTACCCTGCGCATCGGTGCCATTCTGCCCGTGCCGACCGGCGCCGGCACCGTCGATGCCCGGGCCTACGACCTGATCGGTACCGCAGCCCGCCAGGGTGCCCAGCTGGCAGAGAGCCTTGCAAGCCAGTCACAGGGTTCCGGTGAAATCGAGGTTGTCCTGCTGCTCGCCAGCAGCCCCAGCGCCAGCGCCGCAGAGCAGCAAATCCGAGCAATGGTCGCCCTGGATGAAGTGGACGCCATCATTGGCGGGCTGGGCAACGGACAGGCAGAAGTGCTTGCCGCGACAGCCGAGGCAGCCGGCATTCCGTTCCTGAACATCGGCTCGACCAGCCTGGCATTGCGTGAGCAGTGCCCTGCAACCACGTTCCACCTGCAGCCGTCCGCTGCTTCCTATCTGCAAGCCATGGTCAACCACTACGGGCAGTCCGACGGGCCGACCGACTGGTACATCGTCTATGAGGACACCACAGAAAACGCACGGAACATGGCAGCTGCTGAAGCTGTCCTGACCAGTGCCGGCGACAGCCTGGCGGGTAGCCGTGCGGTTGTCAGGTCGCGGCCTGTGTATCACGACCTGTTTGCGGAAGCCGAGCAGCTGCAGGCGGACGCCGTCATGCTTCTGCTTGATCCGGCCGACCAGCTGGCATTCATCGGCCAGGCCGAGGACGCAGGTTACGACTTGAACTTCGCACCGTTCCCGGATCCGGTGATTCAGACCCGCGAGTTCCTGGCTGCCGGGCAGCGTTACAACGTCGGCCTCGAACTGGAACGGCTGCAGCTGTGGGATCCAACCATTGAATCCGGTCGGGCTGCAGATCTGAACGAGCGTTTTGCCGGACAATGGGGCCTGCCCCTGGATGCACCGGGCTGGCTGGCAATCCAGGCCGTATCAGTCCTGACCGAAGCAGCCCGCATGGCGGACTCCACCGATGCTGATGCACTTATCAGCGCCCTGTACGAGGTGGACGCGGGAGCAGCCGGTGGCAAGGAAGCCGTCACCTACTTTGACCCGTCAACCCGTGAACTGCCCCAGACGCTCTACGTGGTCGGCCAGAACCTGGACAACACCTGGGGAATCCGGCTTTCGCAGCAGATCAACGCTGGCATCCTCCTTGACACCATCACTCCGGCTGCCGTCAGCTACGGTGACTATTGCCAGTAACCGCCAGCCATTCTGAGGTGATCAGATGATTCAGACAGTAAAATCCGTGCTCGCAGCGCTCCTGCTGCTTGCATCCGCTTCTTTCGCACAGGACACGCTCCGCATCGGCGTTATTGTGCCGCCGGAAAGCGAAGGCCCCTCCGGTGAACTCGCCCGTGACGCCCTGCAGGGAGCAACATTCGCGACCGAGGAATTCGAGTTCAACGCAATGCTCGTCAATCTCAGCCTCGCAGTCGAAATCGAGGAGGCAGCGACGGCTGAGGAAGCCGTGGCCGCCGCAGACCGCCTGATTGACAATGAAGTCAGCCTGGCCGGCATCGCGGGTGGCTTTGACCTGGAAACCGCGGCCGCCCTTTCCGCCTGGGCCGAGGAGCACGCACTGCCGTTCCTGAACCTGGCCGCTCCGTCCGACAGTCTGCGGGGCCAGCTGTGCGCGCCGTTCACGTTCCACGTGGCACCGAGCGCGGCAATGTATCTGGACGCCCTCGGTGGCTGGTATATCCGCGCCAACTTCCGCGACTGGTTCGTCGTGCTCGGTGCGGATGACGAGAGTCAGGCTCAGCTTGAACGCACTCAATGGATGCTGGACAACCGGCATTTCGGTGCGGAGATCAGCGCAAGTACCGTGATGCTTGACGCGGAGACAGCAGCGCAGGCGGCTGCCGACTCAGGTGCCGACTTCGTCCTCATGCTGCTGCCGACTGATGACCAGCTTGAGTTCCTGGCAGCCTATGAAGCAGCCGGCGCACCCGCTCCCGTCACCGGTTTCCCCTGGCCTGAAGCGCAAACGCGCGCGTTCTATCTGGCTGCGGCCGAGGCGGCACCAAGCGTTGGTGCCGGGCACCGCGCCACTGCCTGGAGCGCAACACTCGACCTGTACGGTGCCCGTGAACTGAACGCCCGCTACCTGGCGCGTTGGGGTGAACCCATGCAGTTTGGCGCCTGGGCGACCTATCAGGCCGTGAAGATATTCTTTGAAGCCAACACCTTCGCACCGGGCCTGCGTGGCGCGGAATTACGTGACTACCTTGGTGCTGATACCACTGTTTACGACGTATGGAAAGGTATCGGTTCCACTTTCAGGCCCTGGGACCAGCAGCTGCGCCAAACCCTGCACCTGGTCGAAATCGACCCGACTTCCGAAACCC
>CAZPLV010000240.1:0-2951 GCA_964587295.1 uncultured bacterium | reverse complement strand
GATGGCGCCAACTGGTGGCATCAGCTGCGCTACATCACCTGGCCGCTGCTTGCACCAACCACATTCTTCGTGCTGATCATCAGCCTGATCGGCTCGCTCAACGTATTCACGCAGATCCTGATCATGACCCCGACGGGTGGCGTCCTTAACGACACCCTGTCCGTGGTCATGTACCTGTACCAGAAAGGCTTCCGCGACTTTGACTTCGGTTACGCCTCGGCGCTCGCCTTCATCCTGTTCCTGCTGACGCTCGCGCTGACCCTGCTGCAGCGGCGGATGTTCTCGGCAGGCGGAAGGGGAGCCGAAGGATGAGCGTTCAGGCGGCCCTCGGGCGTTTTCTCGTGTACGCAGCGCTGATCACGGGCGCAGTCGTAATGATCTTCCCCTTCTACTGGATGCTCTCCACTTCAGTGAAGACCCGGCAGGAAGCCGGCCAGTCAGTTCCGGTGCTGGTTCCGCAGAAGTTGCAGCCGGACAACTGGCTTGCCGCCTGGCAGCTTGGCCGTCAGGGTGCCGGCGGCAGTCTTGCCGGTGCCTTCAACGGCGGCTGGGCACCCGGTGGAGTGCTTGAGTTCCAGGTTGAGGTGGCCGAAAGTGAACCGGGTGCCGGGATGGATGTGGTCGTGCCCCGCCCGTCGGGCGTGCTCAGCTTTCCGCTGGGCGACCAGACCCAGGCCGGCGCCGAGCTGCTGGAGATCGGTGAGGACACAAGCCTTTACCTTGTGCGGCTTGAACATACGGGCGACACCCATTTCGACCGGATTCCACTGCAGCTGCGCATTCCCAGAACCAGCGGTTACCTGTCCTCCAGCATTGCCGCGGACGGGGTGCGCAATACCCGCAACTGGGTGGAGGTGTCATACGACAACGTCTCGCCGGGCCTGTTCGGCTACGTGTTCAGCAACTACGTTGCCGCCTGGCGTGCCGCCCCGTTCGGCTGGTATTTCTTCAACTCCGCATTCACAGCGGTCGTGCAGGTGCTGGTTGGCATAGTGGTTGCCTGTCTGGCGGCGTTTGCCCTGGCCCGCATCAACTTCTGGGGCAGGGAAGTGGTGTTCCTGCTGGTGATCGGCACGCTGATGATTCCCGGCGAGGTGCTCCTCATTCCCAACTACGTCACGCTCGCCCGGGTCGGCTGGATCAACACCTACGCGGCGCTGATTGTGCCATTCGTCGCCAGTGCGTTCGGCATCTTCCTGCTGCGTCAGTTCTTCAGCACGCTGCCGCAGGAGCTGTTTGATGCCGCCCGCATTGACGGCGCAAGCTGGTTCACCCAGCTGTGGACCGTGGCTCTGCCACTCGCCACCCCCGGCCTTGTCACCTACGGCCTGTTTTCCTTCCTGGGCTCCTGGAACGCATTGCTGTGGCCGCTGATTGTGACCAATTCCGAACGGATGCGAACCATCCAGGTCGGCCTGCGCTATTTCGTCGACGAGGCAGGTACGGACTACGGTGCACTGATGGCAGCATCGACACTGGCTGTGCTGCCAATCATCGTGGGCTTCCTGTTCGTGCAGAAGCAGTTCATCCAGGGAATCGCCCGCTCCGGCCTCAAGTGAAACTGACACTGCCCTGACCCGAAGCGAGCCGATTTCGGGTAGATTCTAGGGGTGTGCCAACTGGCATCCAACCTGAAAGGGAGTACTGAATGTTCAAGAAATTCACTACCGCTACCCTGAGCCTTGTCGCCGCCGCGGGCCTGGGCACTGGCCTGGCGCAACAGGAAGCCCAGGACCAGATCGACGCCCTCTGCGCCAGCAGCCCGGTCAGCATTGAGTTCTGGCACGGCTTCACCGGCGGCAGCCTCCGTCCGACACTCGAGAACCTGACCCTCGAGTTCAACCGTCAGAATGAAGGCAGCGTCTGCGTGCGCACGGTTGGCCAGGGCAACTACACTGACCTGTCAACCGCCATCCTGGCTGCCTCTGCCGCCGACAACCTGCCCGTGATGGCCATGGGCTACGAGAACAACATCGCGACCTACCTGCGTGCCGGTGTAGTCGAAGACCTGGGTGCCCTCGGCATCGAGACAGATCACATCTACGCCAACTTCATCGAAGGCGTCACCTGGGACGGCGTGCAGTACGGTGTGCCGTTCAACAAGAGCGTGCACCTGCTGTACTTCAACCGTGACCTGCTGCTGGAGTACGACTCCGAGCTGGCCAGCGCAGGCATCCCGCAGAACGAGGACGGCGTCCGCGTTCCGACGACCGTCGAGGAGTTCAACAGCGCCGGTGAAGTGCTGCGCCTGATGACCGGCGAGCCGACCTACTGGTTCATGCCGAGTGACCTTGCCACCTACGAAGACTGGTTCTTCTCCATGGGCGGCGACTTCTACGATGAGGACGGCAACCTGGTCGTCAACAGCGAGATCGGTGTGGAAGCACTGCAGCTGCTCGTCGACATGAGCTACGAGACCCAGATCGCCCGCCCGATCACCGACGGTTACATCAACGAGAGCTTCGCCCTTGGCACCTACGGCTTCTCGACCGACACCAGCGCCGGCTACACCTACTACATCAACAACGCCACCTTCGACGTCGGCGTCGCCCCGATGCCCGGCCGCGGTGACGGCAACCCCGGTGCCAGCGTGTTCCAGGGAACCAACCTGCTGGTGTTCACGGGTGCCACGCCCGAGCAGCAGGCTGTCGCCCGTGACTACATCAACTTCCTGACCAGCCCGGAAGTGAACGCGGTGTTCGCGGTCGCCACCGGCTACGCCCCGCTCGGTGACGCTGCCGCGGAGCATCCGGTCTACCAGGATTACCTGGCCGAGAACCCGGACTTCCACGCGATCCCCGACCAGCTGCCGTTCGCGCAGTTCGAGCCGAACCTGGCTGAGTGGCAGCAGATCCGTTTCGACATCCTCGGCAACGCCGTCGTGCGTGCCGTCCTACAGGAGACCACCCCGCAGCAGGCACTCGATGAGGCACAGGCCGCGCTCGAAGCCC
>CAZPLV010000239.1:0-2962 GCA_964587295.1 uncultured bacterium | reverse complement strand
TTCCGGCTGCCGGTTCACACGAACCTGTTGCAGGATTTCGGTGCTGAGTTCGAGTACGTGCCCAGCACGCACGGCCAGCCGGTCATCATCAATTTCTGGGCCGAATGGTGCGAACCATGCCGCATCGAGGCGCCACACCTGCAGGATGTGTGGACCAGGTACGGGGACGACCTCACCGTGATCGGCATCCAGACGCTGGACCGCGGACGGCAGGCGGCCGGCCGGGCCTTCATCAATGAATTCGGACTGACCTTCCCCAACATGATGGACAACGACAGTCGCATCGGCCGCAACTACGGCCTGTTCGGCGTGCCGGAAACCTTCTTCATTGCCGCTGATGGAACGCTGGTTGAGAAGTACGCCGGCATTCTGACGCCTGAGGTGCTGGAAACCAACATCCGGAGACTGCTCAATTGAGGCGCTGGCTGCTGCCCCTGCTGCTTGTGTTCACCACCCTGGCTTTCGCCCAGGGCGCTGCCGGTGTGACCATAGAGGCCAGGGTATTTGACATTGCCCGTCAGCTCCGCTGCCCAATCTGCGTGTCTGAGTCCGTGGCAGCTTCGAGCTCGCAGATCGCCATCACGATGCGCGAGGAAATTCAGGAACTGGTGCAGGCCGGAATGACCGACCGCCAGATCCTGGACAGTTTCACCGAGTCGTACGGTGACTGGGTGCTGCTTGAACCACCCCGCCGTGGAATCCATCTGCTCGTCTGGCTGCTGCCCGTGGTTGTTGCCGCCGTCGGACTGGTCATGCTGGTGGGCTTCATGAGGCGGTCGACAAAAGCCGGCAATGAGGAAGTAAACGTGAGTGAATCTGACCTGCAACGTCTGCGTGACCACCTGAAGAGCGACAGTGACGGTGACCAGCCGTGACCGTGCTGGTAATCGTGCTGCTGAGCCTGTTTCTGCTCGGCCTGGTGGCGGCACCGATGTTCGTCAGCAGGTTGAACGATCCGCTGCCGGACCTGCGGGACCCGGTAACCGTGGACCTGGAGGAGGAGCGCGACGCCCTGCTTCGCGCCATTCATGAACTTGATGACCGCTCGGACCTGAGTGAGGAGCGGCGCAGCGAACTGCGTCTGCGTTACGAGGCGAAGGCCGCGCGGGTGCTCAGGCAACTGGATGAACGTGCCGCGGACCCTGCCGCAGCCGAGGAAGGACCTGTCACCAGGGCCCCCGGCAGACGGGTGCCCTGGGGCGGCGTCATCCTTGCTTTCAGTTTTCTGGGGATCGCAGCCGGACTTGGCGGCTGGGTACTGCCCCGCACCGGCCAGGCGACAGTCACGAGCTTCTTCGAGGGTGACCTGGACTCGGCCCGTCAGCTGCAGGCGCTGCAGCAGTCGGTCAATGCCGATCCAAACTCCCGGAACCTGCTGGCGCTGGCTGATTTCTACTGGGAAACCGGCGATCCTGACGGTGCTTTCAACACCTACCAGCGTGCAGCCACCGAACTTGAGTCAGCGCCCGCGATTGCCCTGAAGCGACTGGCGCTTCTGCAGGTATCCGGTGATCCGGAGCTGGCTCTTGAACTGCTGGAGCACTCGGCGGCAGCTGATCCGGGTGACCCGGAGACACTGTTCTATCTGGCTGAACTGCAGCTGCTGTTCGCTGATTACGCCGCTTCGCGCGCTACCTGGGAACAGTACGCGGCGCTGGAAGTCACGGACGGCGATGACCGTGCCAGCGCGCGGATCAGTCTGCTTGATGAAGTGGTGCCGCTGGTTGAACAGCTCGCTGACGGACCAGACGCCGACATCCTGGCGCAGCTTGGTGATGCCTGGTGGCGCCACGGTGAGCAGGAGCTTGCGGTGGACGCTTACTTCACGATCCTGACCGAGCTGGATCCGCTGCACACCGAAGCCCTCAGCCGTACCGGCCAGGTACTGTTCACCAGCGGGCGCATCGAAGAGGCCGTCCTGTTCCTGGATCGCGCAGTCACCGATGGTTCTGTCGAACCTGACGCACTGCTGTTCCTGGGCAACGGCCATTACAGCCTTGGTGATTATGAGGCGGCGATAGCGGTCTGGAATCAGTACGTCGAACAGGTGGGCAGCGAGGCCGCCGGCCGGGTGCCCGGACTCATTGAGGACGCCGAGGCCAGGCTGCGTGGCGATGAGCCGGCAGCGGCAGCCGAAGAACTGCCGCTCGGGGAAGTGGTTGAGGAAAGCCTGCTGGTTTCCGCCGAGACGCTCTTTGCAGCGAACTGCGCGAGCTGCCACGGCAGTGAGGCGCGTGGCGGTACGGGCCCGGCACTTGCCGGCAATACCCGTGTCAATGATGCCGCAATGGTCGAGAACACGATCCGTTTCGGGCGTGGAGCCATGCCGGCGTTCATGGCCCAGCTCACCTCCGCTGAGATCGGCGTGCTCGTTGACTACGTGACCGTGGAGCTCGCTCCGCAATGAGCGCTGAGGCGCCGAAGCCTGATGAGGGCCGCCGGCGCTTCATCTCCTGGCTGTGGCGCCTGCCGGTGCTCGCAGCACTGGGCGGCGGAGCCTGGGGCGCCTGGCGGTACTACTCGGTCCATTACCAGCGCGTCCCTGCAAACCCTGATCCGCAGTTCAGCGCACATGAACCGCAGCAGGTTGCTTTGCTCACTGACCTGCCGGAGACCTGGGCTGCAGTTGAGTTCGTGTACGCCAGCCTGCCGGCAATAGCGCTCAGGCTGCCGGAACCTGCCAGCGGCGGTGTCAGCCGGGACGGCATGAACCTGGTTGCCTACAGCCGCATCTGCACCCACGAGGGCTGCCCGGTGCAGCTGAGCAGGGACACGGAAGCCGTCGCATTTGCTTTCAATTACCGGAGTGAATCACCATCGCTCGTCTGTCATTGCCATCTGAGCGTGTTCGCCCCGAACAGGGATGGTGTTGCCGTCAGCGGACCTGCCATGCGGCCGTTGCCGCGGATACGGCTGGAGCTGGACGGTGAGCGCGTACTGGCAACAGGTGTCGAACAGACGT
>CAZPLV010000238.1:0-2984 GCA_964587295.1 uncultured bacterium | reverse complement strand
CGCTGGCTTCCTGGATCTTGTCCAGCGGACGCTGGATGCCGTCGAACACGCCGTTAAGCATGCCCGGTCCGAGCTCCACTGCCAGCGGCAGGCCGGTCGAGACGACAGGCTCGCCAACGGTCAGACCGCCGGTTTCCTCGTACACCTGCACGAAGGCGTTTTCGCCGTCCAGCCGGATGATTTCGCCGACCAGCTGCTCCTTGCCAACCCGCACGATGTCGAACATGCGGGCACCCGTCATGCCTTCAGCGATGACGGCCGGCCCGCTTATGCGTTGAATCTTGCCTTCAATGGCCATTTGTGCTTCCTCCTGGCTGATTGCCTGACAGCAACCAGTTCCTGCTGCAGGGCCCGGCAGTGGGCCCTGCCATAAAATCATTCAAGCTTGATATCAAAACCGATGGCGCTGCGTACGAGTTCCTGCATGTAACCGAGTGCGTCGCCGCCCTCTTCACCGCCGAAGGCAGCTGAAAGGCTGCCCACAGGCAGAATCACCGGCAGCTGCCGGCCCCGCATGCTGCGTTCCGAAGCCCGGATCGGATCCGGGATGAGGCCTTCGTCCACCACGACCAGTCCGTACTCACCGCTTTCAATGAGTCCGTCGAGCGCCGCAGTGGCTTCAGCCGGCGTGCTCTCAAAAGTCTCGACACCGGCAAGCCGGTAACCGGTGGCCGTTTCGGCATCGGTCAGAACCACAACCTTATGCGTTGCCACTGCCCAGCTCCTTCTCAAGCCGTTCCCTCGGAACAGAATAGAACTTGCCGCGTGCGAGCAGACGCAGGCGGGCGACTTCGCCCTCTTTGCGCCGCAGGTAATCAAGGATCACGAACGGTCCCAGCGGATCCCCCACAGCGAGCTTACGGACGCGCTCGTCCAGAACCTGGCGGACAACCGCGTCAGCCTCATTCAGGCTGGTTGTTTCAGCAACAGCCTTGAACGGCCCTTCAGCGGCATATGACACACCTTCACCGTTCTCGTCACTCGCAATCGCCTGGAAAGTGGCCCGGTTGATGCTCGCACCGCGCCCGCTGTCAACAAACAGGTCTGCAGGGGGCAGTTCGCGTCCCCGCATCTTCAGTGCGGTCAGCAGGTTGGTGGAGTCGGCCTGGAGTCTGAGCCAGTCCCTGAACGAATCGGGGAGCGGCAGCTTCTCAGCCAGTTCCAGCAGTCGCCGGGTGTAGGCACGGTCGAGACCCAGTTCGAACTCGAACAGGTCATGGCCGTCATCGGCCTGGTAGGCACGGGCTGCGAGCCGCACGTCCTCGGCCAACGGATGCCCGGTGGCGCTGAATACCTGAGCCACAGCGGCAACGTCGGCTGCCTGGGTGAGCTGGTCCAGAACCGCAGGCTTGAGCTGCCCTGCAGGCAGAAGCGCACTCTTCGTGTCTTCGGCCGACCGGCCCGCATGCTGGGCACGGACAACGGCCTTGAGGTTGGCAAGGTCATACTTCATGAGCAGCACGGCCACGAGTTCATGCGGCCAGCCGTCAGTAAAATTCAGTATTGAGCGCGTGATGCGCCAGAAGTTGCGCGCCAGGGCACGGTCGACGGTCTCAAGGCCATCAGACTGTGACTGGGCTTCCTCCAGATCGGCCATGTAGTCCGTCTGGGCCAGTGTCGCAAGGAAAGCGCTGAAGTTGCTGTCGGACAGTGCCTGGGTGAAAAACTCAGGTCCGAGCAGCCTGGACTTCAGACCCCTTACACGAGCGTTGATATAACCGAAATCAGCAGACACGGATGTCCCTTCTGTCCGGAGGACTAGGCTCCGTCAGTTCCGGACAGCAGCCTGGCGACCTTGGCCGCAAGCTCCTCACGTGCACTCAAGAGCCGCTCGGTAAGCGTGTTCTCGATACTCAGGTTCGCGTCACCGACGATGATGCGGACGCCATGACTGACAGTGTCACTACCTTCGACAGACGCCTTGAGTCCCTGAGCTTCTGCAGCGGCCTTCGCGGCTTCCACATCGGCCGGACTGACGAGAATCTTTCTGGTTTCAGAGGCGGGCAGACCGCTGCCGGCAACCGCTTCGGCAAGAAGCTTCCCAAGACGGTCGGACCACCCGGGGGCCTTTACCAGCTTGTCGAGCTCGGCCCGGGCGGCGTCGAATACGGACTGGACCGCAGAATGCTGCGCGTTGAGCCGGATCGAAGCTGCCTCAAGCTGGGCGGCACTCCTGGCACGGACCAGGGCAGCATCGAACAGGTTCCTGGCACTGCGTTCACGGGCTGCGCTGAACGCGTCCGCCTCCGCCTGTGCCGCAGCAGTGAGCTCTGAGGCGCGCTGTTGCGCCTCAGAGCGAATGGCTGCGATTTCCGCGCTCGCCTCTTTGTCGAGCAGGGCAGCCAGATCAGACATGATCAGCCGATCTGGTTGTTGATGAAGAAGGCGATGACGAAGGCGAAGATGATCAGGGTTTCCGGAATCACCAGGTAAATCAGAATCTGACCGAAGGCCTCAGGACGCTCTGCCAGGGTGCCTGCACCGGCTGAGCCGATTGCTGCCATGGCGATGGCTACGGCGATTGCGCCGATACCGATTGCCAGTGCTGCTGCAATGGCGATGAGACCGTCACCGATTGATGCGCCTGCGCTGACGACTGCTTCAGCTTCCTGGGCGAGGCCCATACCGAGCAGGGCGATGAGGGTGACGAAACCGATAATCTTGCCGAACTTCTTCATGCTTTTCCTCCAGTTAGACGGAACGGCTTGTACGGACGACCAGCGTTGTCGTAGAAACCGAACTTCGTAAAGAATTCCACGTACTGCAGACGCAGGGGCTGCAGTGTATGGCCAATAAGGGTGAGTACGATCGCGATGAGATGCACAGCGAGCGCAACGACGATGCCGATGATCGGGCCGATGACGGGCAGTACGCCCGAGATGGCGAATCCGAGATCAGTGGCGAGGTTGGCCACCAGGGCGGCCGCGAGTCCGACTGCGAACAGACGGAGGTAGGAAAGGATGTTGCCCGAGTTGGAAATCAGC
>CAZPLV010000237.1:0-3066 GCA_964587295.1 uncultured bacterium | reverse complement strand
ACCTGCTCAAGGGTGATGGCGACGACGCGCAGGCGCACCGCCGCTTCTACGACGAATACAACGCGGTGCTGGACATGCCGTCCGAGTACTACCTGGACACGATCCGCATCGTGTTCCAGGACTTCCTGCTGCCCCGCGGCGAGTGGGACGTGGCCGGCGAGCGGGTGGACCCGTCCGCGATCTCGGGGACCGCGCTGATGACGATCGAGGGCGAGCTGGACGATATCTCCGGCCAGGGCCAGACCCACGCATCGCACGAGCTGTGCACCGGGATTCCCGAGGCCAAGCGCACGCAGGTCACGATGAAGGGCGTCGGCCACTACGGCATCTTCAGCGGCCGCCGCTGGCGGACCATGGTCTATCCACAGGTGCGCGACTTCATTGCCGCCAACACCCCGGCCGTGCCAGGCAAGTCCGCTGCACGCACTGCAACACGGAAGCGCCCGGCGAAGCGCTAAGACCTCGCGCCATGGCGCACAGCCGCGCGCCATGGCCGGCCGGGGTTCACGGTTCCTCGCGCAAGGGAACGCGGATGATGCTGTCCGGATGCCATTCGATCTTCAACGGCATCTCCGCATCGGCAGCGGACTCGTCGCTGACGTCCTTGCCAGCTCCCATGTTGACCTGGTGGCCCGCATCCTTGAGCACGTCAACGACGACCACCAGGCGGCTGCCGGCCTCCATCAGGCGCCCCGTCATGCGGGTGCGCTCAAAGGGCACGCGTGTCCATTCACCGGGAATCAGCAGTTCCCGACGCGTCATGTCGCGGCTGTAGCTTGCACGGCCAACGTAGTACGACAGTTGCATCACCTGGCCCGTGGGCATCAACTCGTACAGCGAAACGCTGAAGTCGAAATCGCGCTTGTCGATGCGAACCTTGAGCTCACCTGAGAACATGCCCACGACCTGGACACGGGTTTTAAACGGTTCGCTGACGAACGCGAACCCACTCTGCACCTCCAGTCCGTCTCGCACCGCCGGGTATGGGTAGTAGCGGTGCCCCTCGGTGGTACGGTCACCGAGGTCAACGGTCTGCATCAGGGGTTCGCCTTCCACCAGCTCGCGGGACAGGCAGTGGTATGGCTCGCACGTCGCTGGAGAGAGCCGGAACGTGGTGGAATCCGCCGCTGCCTGCAGTGACGATGCGTGGCGCCACTCATCAGCGCCCATCAGCTGATAGTTCACCTTTTGGCGCAGCAGCTCGGGCAACGGTCCGTCGCGCAGCACATGATCCAGCCACTGGAAGGTGATGCCGGGCGTGTCGAACTGTGCGGAAGGATCGACGTCGTAGCCATTCACGTTGCCGGGCTTGATGGCCAACTGGGCACCAAAATGGTCGTAGGGTCCGATCAGCAGGTAGTGCCGCGCGTCCGGGCGATGACGGTAGTGCTCATTGAAGTAGTGCAATGCCGACACCTGTCCGTCATCGTAGTAGCCGGTAATCGACAGCACCGGTATGTCCACGTGGGCGAAGTCCCCTCCATACGGAACCATTTCCTGCCAGTAGGCGTCGTAGGATGGATGCGAGAGCCAACGCTGCAACCATGGGTTCGGCGTTCCGTCCACCTCATCAATCTCGCGGTAGGAGCGGCCGCTGGCGAACCACTCTTCAGACAGGTTCGACCAGCGTCCGCGCTGAAAATAGGTGTCGTGGTCCAGGAACCGGTGGTTCGCAACGAAGAACGGCCAAGCGTAGTTTGCGTTGAGGAAGACATTGTTCTCCATCGGCAGGCCGAGACCGGGAATCGCCGCCACGTATGGCACGATGGTCCTGAGGGCGGGATGCATACGCTTGGTCGCGGCCCAGGCCGCAAAGCCCGAATAGCTTCCTCCGTACATGGCGACCCTTCCGTCGCTCCATGCCTGTCGACTGATCCAGTCGATGGCCGCGGTCGCATCGTCGGCCTCATGTTCGTAGGGAGCAATGTCGTCGGTACTCAGGCGCTTTCCCCGGGCATCGACCACCACCCCGGCATAGCCATGCGCTGCGGCCTGTAACGCAGCGACCCGGTTCGCGGGCGGATCTGTGTAGATGGTGAACATCATCGCCGTCGGCAGCTGCTCCGTGGCGCGCCTGCTGCGCACAACCATGGCCGACAAAGTGACGCCATCCGGTGTCTGGATCAGCGCATCGTCTTCGATGAAATAGCGATCTTCCTGATCGGCCAGGATCAATGTGGCAGCCGGGGAACCACTGCCAAATACGGTCACGAAGGCCTGTCGGCGGGCAAGCGAGAGAACATCGGCCAAACTGAAACCATCGACGCTCGGCGTTTCCTCGACAAACTGCCGCAGCTCTGTCCTGGCGCGGTCAGCATCGGCAGTGAACCAGAACTGCGTCTGGTGCGCTGCAAGATCTTCCAGATCACTGAAGTAGGCGCGAAACACCGAGCCATAGGCCGCGTCGAAATCCGTCGGTTCCCGCTCCGCTGCCTGCGCGTACAGCAAATAGGGAACCCATCTCTGTGCGCGCGCCGCGTCGCCCTGCCCGACAAGGTTCCGCATGACCTTGCTGATTGCATCGACGGAGTGATGGTGGCGTCCGGCCGCGATATTGAGGTGCGCAAGGTTCGCGTCCGGGACCTGGATCCGGCCGTCAACATGCACCGCCAGCACTTGCTCTGAAAGCTGTGCGATCGCCTTCCGGAATACCTCATCCCCAGCATCGGGTTTGACCGCGACCATGAACCGCGGCTCGGACGCCACCGCACCCGAAACCAACGTCAGGGCCAGCAGCATCCAAGCATGCGTTCGCGTGACTCGTTTCACTGCTGCGCCGTCTTGACCAGCAGGTGCTTGGCGAACTGCCCGTGCAGGGTGCCGATGCCGCGGGCCAGGTGCAGGGTGACGAACAGCACCAGGACGCCGGCCACCGCCGCCAGCGGCAGCAGCCACGGGGCGTCGGCAACCAGGTCAATGCCTCCCATCCACACGTGCATGTTCACGCCGGGCAGCAGCGCCAGCGGCGAGGCCACCAGGCTCGCGCCCAGGCTGACCAGGGTGACGGCGATGGTGAAGTAGATGATGCCCAGCGGCAGCATCAGCAGCATGTACAGCAGGGTGCTC
>CAZPLV010000236.1:0-3099 GCA_964587295.1 uncultured bacterium | reverse complement strand
CCATCAGGGCACGCTACGCGTTGTTGGGCTGGCGTTCCTGACTGCGGGCATTCAGAGAATGATAACCGGGCAGTCAGGCGCGGAAGCTCAGCACGAAAGCCAGCAGCCCCAGCGCGACCGGACCCAGGCTCGTCCAGGCGGCCGTCTGCAGGACCCATATGCCCGACCAGGCGGCCGGCCAGGCTCCGCTTACCGGAAGCAGCGCCGCAATCATGACCAGCACCGCAGCCGTGAACAGCCACGGAAAGCGGAACGCGCGCCGGCCCCAGGTGCGGCGGGCGCAGGTGATGAGCCCGATGCTGATTGAGCCCAGCAGGAGAGCGTGCAGGTAAAACACGCGCAGGTTTGCACTGTCGCTCAGCTGATGCAGGACGGGATGGGCCAGCAGCAGGTCAAATACGCCTTTGGCAGCCAGCAGGCCCAGGCTCACGTGCCAGCCGCCGAAAGGTTCGCGCAGCAGCACGCGCAGCAGAGGCAGGAGTGCGAGCAGCAGGCCAAGTCCGGCCACGGCGCTGCCGGCCAGCACAGCTGCCTGCATGCCCGGGACTCCGTTGGACACGAACACATCAGCAAGTGTCCGGCCTGTCAGCCCGGCCGCCAGCAGCCACATGCCGGGCACTGCGCTGCGGCCGGAGCGGGCAGCCGGCAGCAGCTGGTAGGCAAGCCCGATGACAGCCAGCCCGAACCAGCCTTCAGCGAACAGTTCCAGGAAGAAATAGGCCAGGGAGTTGATCAGCACACTGCCCGCGCCCTGCATGCCCGCTGCCGCCAGGGCGACGATGCCGAGGGAGGAGGCCAGCAGCAGCCAGACGGACATCCGCAGGTAACGGTCTGCGGTATCAGGTTCGCGCTTGCGGTCCCGCCACAGGTAAATGGCGATGAACGCATACCAGACCAGGCCGTTCAGTCCGGAGACGATCATGGAAACAGGCAGGTCACGGCCGAACAGCGGCATGAGCCGGTAACCGCTCAGCAGGAACGGCACGAACGAGGCAGCCGCGAACAGCAGCGCGGCAATGAGCAGCCACAGCAGGCCCGGCCGCGCCCAGTTGCCCTGCAGCCTGAGCAGAACCAGCATCAGGACCGGGGTGACCCAGCCAAAAAACATGAGGTGTGAATGGGCGTGGCGCACGTCGGTGAACAGCAGGCCGTAGGGGAGACCGCCCATCA
Organism: uncultured bacterium; assembly: GCA_964587295.1. Lineage (GTDB taxonomy): Bacteria > Deinococcota > Deinococci > Deinococcales > Trueperaceae > CALDPK01. Next base: position 1,929 of record CAZPLV010000236.1, on the reverse strand, counting down.
GGCCGAAGCGCAGGAACGCGCCGGTGGCTGCGGCGATGATGAAGAACAGGAGGGAAATCTGCCAGATGGTGAATGGCCAGCGGCGCTGACCGGCAGCGTCAGCAGCAACTGTGGAAGGCACAACGGTCGCCATCATCCTCAGGCTACTGCCGTGCATGTGGGAATCTGTCACCAATCCGCGTCTTGCCGCGGAAGTATAGTGGGCCGAGTGACTGATCCCCGAGAACTTATCCGCAAGAACCGTGCATGGGCCCAACGGATTCTGCGGGATGACCCCGGGTTTTTCCGGAGGCTGGCCGCGCAGCAGGCGCCCCGCTACCTGTGGATCGGCTGCGCTGACTCACGCGTATCCGCGAACGTAATCACCGGACTTGATCCGGGCGAGGTGTTCGTGCACCGCAACATCGCCAACGTGGTGCCACACACGGACCTGAACATCCTGAGCGTGCTTGAGTTCGCCGTAGGCATCCTGAACGTGGAACACATAATCGTCTGCGGCCACTACGGCTGCGGCGGCATCGACGCCGCCCTGGACCATCAGCCCCACGGTCTGCTTGACAGCTGGCTGCGGCACATCAAGGAAGTTGCCGACAAGCATGAAGCGGAACTGGACACGTATCCCGATCCGCGGCTGCAGGCGGCGCGCCTGGTGGAGCTGAACGCGGTGGAACAGGCGTGGAACGTCTGCTCGACCTCGGTGGTGCAGGAAGCGTGGAATTCGGGGCAGGACCTTACCGTGCACGCCTGGGTTTACGGGCTGAGCGACGGCCTGATCCGCGACCTGAACTTCCGGGCGTCAAGTCCGGAGGACCTGAAGCCGGCCTACCGGCTGTCGCTGGGCGAGAGTCCCATCGACGTGCCGCCGTCCGACCTGAACTGACCTGAGTGACAAATTCAATCGGGCTGACCTTCAAAGGCAGCCCGATTGAAGTGCATGCTGTTGCCGTCGGTCAGTTGTCGAGCGGCTGCAGCTGCACGTTGTCCAGCTGGAGCGTGAACTCGCCGGGTGTGCCGCTGCTGAAGATGATCGCCATCACGCCGCTGGGATCGCAGTCGCTGATGGTGCCCAGGTCAACGTCGTAACGGTGCCAGTCCTCGTGCGCCTCGAAGCGCCACTCGGCAATCTGCTGTCCCAGGTTCGAGCAGTACATCTGCACCCGGTACTCGCCCGGAGTGCCGGCTGCCTCGAAATAGAGGTTGGGTACGGCGGACAGGTCAGCCGGGGCGAACGGCACTGCGGCCGGCATGTACATTGCACCGGACCACGGCATCATGAACGCTTCGCCCACGGCACCGTCAATCTGCAGCACGTAGCGGCTGTCGGCAGTGCCGCCTTCAACCACGTCAACCGCCGCCACCGAGTTGCCGCCGGCCGCCTGGTCGTCCGTGGGCTCCCAGGCCTGGCCGATCATCACGTTCAGATCACCTGACTCAAAGTCGCTGATCATCACGGGCCGGTCGCCGCTCAGCTGTTCGGACTGGGCGTCGGCTGCGTCAGCCTGTGCCTGAAGACCCTCGCGCCACGAGTCGCGGTCGGCCATGACGCCCTGGCGGTAAACAGCCACGATGTTGCGGCTTGCCAGGATGTCCTCGGTCGGGTCGCCTTCAACCAGCACCAGGTCGGCGCTCAGGCCTTCAGCGATGCGGCCGCGGTCATCAAGACCGAAAATGCCGGCCGGAACGGAAGTGGCTGCAGCCAGCGCCTCCGCCGGGGTCAGGCCCGCCCGGACGAGCAGTTCCAGTTCGCGGTGCAGGCTGGCGCCGTAGGTGGTGCCGGGGTTCATGGCGTCGGTGCCGGCCAGGATGGGCACGCCGGCCTCGTGCAGCAGACCAATGTTCTGGAGGCCCGTCTCAGCTGACATCAGCTCGAACCCGCTGAACGGCTGCTGCAGGCTCTGCAGGTCCATCTGCGCCAGGTATGGAGCGATG
>CAZPLV010000235.1:0-3121 GCA_964587295.1 uncultured bacterium | reverse complement strand
ATCGTTCACCTGCTTGAAGTTCTTCAGGTCAAGGATGCACAGCACGAACTCCTGGCCGTATTTTTCTGCGTTGCGCAGCTGGCTCTCAAGCGTGACGTCAAAACCACGGCGGTTCGGTAAACCGGTGAGCGCGTCCGTATGGGCGGCGTGCACGATATTCGTCCACTCCCTGACCGTACCCAGCATGCTGCCCACCACGGGGGTAAACATCTTGAGTGCCCTGATTGAGTCTTCCCCGAATGCTTCAGCGCGGTACAGGTTGTCCAGATTCATGAACGCCAGAACGTCGCCCCGGAAGCTGACCGGCATGCACAGGCTTGCCCTGATCAGCTCCGCCCCGGGCACCGTACTGTCTGTCTTGCCGCTCGCCGTCTGACTCGCCTGCCTGATGTCGGTGTCAGTGACACGCATTTCGCGGACGTTGCCAGAATCCCAGGCTTCGCGGTTCATTCCGTACCAGCTCTGCATATTCTCCTCAGTGAGCCGCACGTCCCTGAGTGGAAGCGGGTCGAAACCATTCACAGCCCGGAACACGAATGGTTCTGCATTGTTGCTGCGGACAAGCAGGGAGCCTGCACTTGCGCCAGGCACGAGACTGACAGCCACATCGATTATCTTCTGGTAAATGCCGTCCGCATCGGCATCGACAACATCAGCCTGCAGCTCGAGCAGCCCGTCCTGCAGCAGGTTCATCTGCAGCCGCTCAAGTCCCAGCTCGAGCTGGGCGCACAGCGTGCTCAGTGCTTCCTCGTCCGCGCGACTGAACACGTCGCGGGGCCTCAGCCTCAGTATCAGCACGTAGCGGTAATGGTCACGCCAGCCCAGCGGTACAACCAGGGTGACCGGGGTGTTCAGCGGCCACTGCTCGTCGCCGGTGACCGGCAGGACCATGGACCGCTTTTCGGCACATGCCTTCCAGGCGAGTCCGGTGGGGTAATACTGACCAATTCCCAGTTGTCTTGCGCGTTCCTCATCCGGTTCAAAGCCGACGTTCGCCAGCGGAATCATCTGGCCCTGCCGCGCCTGCATTATGTAGCCGGCTTCGGCGTCAGCGTAGTCCACCACCAGTGCAAGCGCGGCCCTGGTGGCCGCACCCAGGCTTTCGGCTGCTGCCAGCGCCATCATCAGCTCCGCGGCCACGGATGCTTCCCGGGAACGCGAGGCTTCCGTCAGCCTCGAGCTGATCAGCTCTGCAAAAATTTCCTGGGAAAGTATCGATATTTCAGAAAAATCGTCTGACTGCATCAGCTGCAGTACGCCAATGGTGCTCTGCCTTTCCACCAGCGGCCAGCTGCACATGCAGGAGAGGCCGTCGGCAACTGAACCGGGCTCGATAGCTGTCTGGCCGGCTCCCAGAGACCGCATTGCTTCTTCGGCATTCAAAGGCGGCTCACCGACTTCAAAGCGTGCGTCGCTGCTGGCCAGTACCCGTAATTGGCCATCGACCAATGCGCTCACGACTGCCACCGCATCAAAATGGCTCACCAGGAAGGAGGGGAGTGATAAAAGGAGGTCCCTCCGCACCTTTGGCAGTGCAGCGAAATCCTTGATTATCTTGTGCAGCTCAGCTGTTGGCACAAATACACCGTCCGGACAATCTCCGGCAAGCCCCCCGCCCATAAGTCGGGGGCATCATATCGCAGGCCGCAGCGGTTTCTGTCAGTGGGACTGTATTGTCAGCCTCCCCAGCGACATGTCCATGCCAACCGGACAGGCAGGCCGGGTGGTGTCAACCGCCGCGCCACCAAAGCTGTAGTCTTCTGCCGCGTAAACGGTGGCAGTGCGCCCGTCCGGCAGTACACCCAGCTGCGGGTCGGACAGGAACCAGGCGCCAATCACACAGTTTGTGTACAGGAAAATATCGTCGGGTTCGATATCGTCGCTCGATTCGACAATGCTCAGTTCCCAGGCGGTCCCGTCGGTGCAATCAGCGCCGGGCATGCAGTACCAGTTGACTATGCCCGAGCCCACCGTGCTGCTGAGGTAGAGACCTCCGGCAGCATCTGCCTGCAGATGGACGCCCGCCCCGATGCTGTATTCAGCCGTGTCAAGCAGTACCACGCCGCCCCAGCTGTCGTCGCCCGTGCAGTCAGCCTGATTGCACTCCATGTAAACCAGCAGCGGATCATTGTTGTCGTCATTGCCGAGGAACGCGATTCTGGGATTGCCGGCACCGATCAGCTCCATGGAAACCGCCGGCGGAATGTCCTGAGACCAGAAAGCGTCGAATGCGTCAAACAGGCCGATGCCAACCCAGCTGTCAGCCAGATGGCAGTCACGGAGACACTGCAGGTAGGCAATCACCGGGTTTTCCATCCCGAGGTCGTAGTTGACCGCTGCCACCACGCCTGCGAGCAGTGCGCCATCACCGCGCGCATGCAGGCTGGCGTGCGTGTAGTTCTGCTCAGGCTCGATCAGGGCACCACTCCAGTTGCCCGCCAGGTGGCAGTCGGCCGCGCAGCTGTAATACCAGGTGGTGTGAACGCCGTCCGTGAACAGGACTGAGTCACCGTGCATGAAGAAGTGCGAGCGGCCGTCAGGACCGATTGCCAGAGTGTCGCCGCTTATGGTCCAGTCCGACTGGTCAAAACTGGCGAGCTGCCCGTAGTTCCAGCCCGTTTCGGTCCGGCAGTCGCCGCTGCAATGCGCATAGCGCAGGTGCATGAAATCACCGACCACAACATGCGGCCGGCCCTGCGGGTCAAGGTCCATGGCCAGAATCGGCCCGTTTGATTCCGTGTCGAACCGGACTTCACTCATCTGTTCGGGCCCGGTGCAGCCGGGTTCACAATAGCCGTACACGAAGCCGTACCCGGTTATGGACGACGAGACGATGTGAATGCCGCCGCTGGCATCAACCAGCAGTTTGGGACGCGCCAGGTTATCCGCCTCATGAACCGGCAGAAACATTCGCACCGGTTCCTGCCCGACAGCCATGGAAAGGCCCACCATAAGCAGGGCTACGACGATAAGAATGGTTTCCCGCATGCTTCATCCCCTTTATTTGCCCTCCTGCCCCCAGGAGGTCTTTTTCAGAAACAGACGGGCAGTATAACCGGAACGGATTTCAGCCTGATTCACCGGTCGGCCCTCCCGGCGCCCGTGCTAACTTTGCAGACAG
>CAZPLV010000234.1:0-3124 GCA_964587295.1 uncultured bacterium | reverse complement strand
CTTCAACGTATATGGCGTAACTGGGGCAGGCCGCGGCGCAGAGGCTGCAGCCGATGCACTTCTCAAGGCCGGTGTCAGGGTGCCTCAGCAGATGGTGCCGGCCCCGGAATCGTGCCTTGATCTGTGCGGGCTGCTCCGGATAACTCACGGTCGCCGGCTTGCTGAACAGGTACTTCAGCGATACGCCCATGCCCTTGGCAATGTCAATGATACTCATCAGGCTACTCCCGTTCGCTGGTCAATGGCCAGCCGCTTGCTTGCTGCTTTCAGTTCAGAGGACAAAAGCGATCACCGCCCCCGTGACCAGGGCTGCGCCCAGTGCTATCTCGAAGAGCCAGATCCAGCCGAAGCGCATCAGCTGGTCGTAGCGGAAACGCGGCAGGGTGGCCCGGACCCAGATGAACAGGAACATGAAGATGGCCATCTTGGCCACCAGCCAGATGATCGGCCACTCGGCCATGCCGGGAATGATGCTGTTGAGGAAGGCCGGGCCGCGCCAGCCACCCAGGAACAGGGTGCTGATGAACGCGGACATGGTCATCATGTTCACGTACTCGGCCATCTGGTAGAGCGCCCAGTTCAGACTGGAGAACTCCGTCATGTAACCGGCAACAAGTTCCTGTTCGGCTTCCGGCAGGTCAAATGGCGTGCGGTTCACTTCGGCGAAGCCGGAGATGACGAATGCGCCGAAGGCTACCGCGAGCGGCAGCCACAGCCAGGGAGAGAGCGACCAGATGTTGAAGTCGACGATCTCGCGCAGGTTGACGGTGCCGGCGATGATGATCACGGTAAGGGTGCTGAGACCCAGGCCGAGCTCGTAGCTCAGCAGCTGCGCCGATGAGCGCAGGCTGCCCAGCAGCGCGTACTTGCTGTTGCTCGCCCAGCCGCCCAGGAAGATTCCGTATACCCCCATGGCGGTTACGGCGAACACGTAGAGCAGGCCGATGTCCAGGTCAACAATCCAGGGGTTGAAACCGAAAAGGCTTCCTGCCGGTCCGCCCGGAATGATTGCGAATGCCGACAGCGCAAAAGTGATGCTGATGAACGGCGCCAGGAAAAATATGAACCTGTCGGCGTTGGTCGGGATGATGGTTTCCTTGAAAATCGACTTGATCGCGTCCGAAATCGGCTGCAGCAGCCCGAACGGACCGGTACGGTTCGGTCCGACCCGGTTCTGCATGCGGCCGAGCAGTTTCCGCTCAACCAGGGTCATGTAGGCGAAGGCGCCGAGCAGAACCAGAACCAGCACGACCGCCTTGATCAGGGTCATCCACAGTGGGTCCAACTCAGATCACCTCCAGCGCCTGACGCTCGTGGCGCAGCGAATCAGCTGCGGCATGGCGCAGGCCGCTGGTCTGCTCGGGAATGCCCGGCAGGAGAAGCAGGCCCTCAGGCGTGAAGTCGCTGATGCGCACTTCTGCCCGGCGCCTCACTCCGGCCACCGTCAGGGTGATCTGATCGCCGGACTTGAGGTCCAGCCGGGCGGCATCGGCGGCGTTGACAGTAAGCGGCGTGAAACCGCGGTCAGCCAGCAGGTGTGCGTTCTTCTCCAGGTACTCATGGCGGAGCATGCTGGGGGTAATGAGCACGTCGAGCGTCACACCGCCACCCTCGTCTGCAGGCTGCGGCTGCACCGGGGCCGCTGCACGGCGGTTCATGAACTTGCGCGCGGAAAGGTCGAGCCGGAGCCCCTGACCGGGCAGCTCGCTGAAATCGACGCCAAGTTCCTGCAGCAGCTGACGGCGGGCGCTGCGGACACTGCGGCCCTCGAGCCGCTGGCCCATGGCCTCGCCGAGCCAGCGTACGACTCCGCAGAAATCGGTTGCCTCACCGGCGTCAGTCGGAGCCCGGCGGACGGGCAGGGCGCGACCCTCCATGTTCACGAAGGTGCCGTCCTTCTCGAGTCCGCTGAGTGCAGGCAGGATCACGTCGGCCAGTTCAGTGCCCGGACCGTGGAACATCGTGTGCATCACGACGAGTTCGGTGCGGCTGAGCACATCGGCTACCTCTGGTGAGATGGCCGGATCCAGCTGCGAGATGATGACGCCGCGCAGCTTGCCGTCGAGCATGCTGCTGAAATCACTGCCGCCTTCACCGGGCAGTACGCCGGTCAGTTCAAGGCCGAAGCTGTTCGCTGCCGGCCCCATGATCATCGGCTTGGCGCCGCTGGCCCTCAACAGGCTGATGGCGGCAGCCGCAGCGGCCGGATCATCAAGAACCAGTCCGCCGTAAACGATGACGGCACTGTCGGCCTGACGCAGTTCCGCAGCGGCGGCCTTGAGTTCGTCCGAGGCGTCGATGGCGCGGCCCGCAACAAGGCCGGCCAGCGTTTCCATCAGTTCGCCTTCCCCGCCTGCCGGGTAGGTGACGGCCCTGCCTGCGATGCGCATGAGGTTGGTGCGGTACGGAGCCGCAACCGTGAGCCGCTCGTGCTGCAGCGGCATGTGCTCCTTGAGGCGCAGGTCGGCGATCGGCACGCCGTGGGCCATGAGCTCGGCCGGGGGTACACCCTTCAGGGCGTCACGGATGCGCAGGTCGACCAGCGGCACTTCTTCGGTCGGGTCGCCGATCACGAGAATCGCGTCGGCGGTGGCCAGGTCAGTGAAGCTCGCCGGTAAAGTGCGGAACTCGGGTATGACCGAGCCTTTCGGCCGGGGATGGTGGTCCAGGTTAGCCGTGTTCAGCTTCTGGGCCAGCTGCCTGGCAGCGACGCCTTCCTCAAGGGTGGAGTCGGCGCGCAGCACGATGCCGGTCTGGCCTGCGGCGAAACCATTGAGGCGTTCGGCAATGAAGGCAGCTGCTTCGTTCCAGCTGGCTTCAGTCAGTTCACCGTCCCTGCGGATGAGCGGACTGCGGATGCGGCCTTCGGCATCGGTGTGTTCGTGTCCGAAACGCACGCCATCGTCGATCCAGGTCTTGTTGACTTCCGTGTTCAGGCCGGCACGGATGCGTTCAATGCGGCCCGTGCGGCTGTCGATGATGATTGCGGAACCCGAGGCGTCGTCCGCGGAGGTGCTGCTTACGTGGTCGTATTCCCAGTTGCGGCCGCGGAATCGGCTGGTGGTGTCGAGCAGCGCGCCCACCGGGCAGATGTCGGTGATGTTGCCGGTGAAGTTGCCGGGCA
>CAZPLV010000233.1:0-3131 GCA_964587295.1 uncultured bacterium | reverse complement strand
CATGCCCTTGCGGGACACGCCGACCAGGACGGGCCAGTCCAGTTCCGCAAAACGCCGCAGGTTGCGCAGCAGCGTCAGGTTGTGCTGCACTGTCTTGCCGAAGCCGATGCCCGGATCGACCATCACGGACGGCAGTCCGGCCGCCAGTGCGGCGCTGGCCCGTTCCTGCAGTTCAGCGTGCACCTCAGCAAACACGTCAAGATAGCTCGGGCTGTGCTGCATGGTGCGCGGCTCGCCCTGCATGTGCATGATCACCGCCGCGGCACCCTCAGCTGCGCAGACTTCCAGCATCGCGGGGTCGCGCAGCCCGCTCACGTCATTCACCAGCCAGGCGCCTGCCCGCAATGCCGCACCGGCCACCCGGGGCTTCATGGTGTCGATGCTGACCGGGATGCCCATGGCGGCAAGCCCTTCGATGACCGGCAGCACCCGGCGTGATTCCTCGCCAGCGTCCACCCCGGCTGAGCCGGGCCGGGTTGACTCACCGCCCACGTCAACGACAAGTGCACCCTGGTTCATCATTTGAAGTCCCCGCTCAACAGCCTGATCCACGCTGCCATGACTGCCACCGTCGCTGAATGAATCCGGCGTGACGTTCAGGATACCCATGACCGCAGTGCCGCGCCAACGCAGGGTGCCGCGGCCGGTCACCAGCTCGTGATCTGTCACTGCCGCCAGTCCGCAGGCCTGTCTGCCAGGCCAAGCCGCCAGGCAACTGCCTGCGCCACCCGCTGGCCCGCCTGGCCGTCACCGTACGGATTGGGTGCGGACCGCATGGCAGCCAGCCTGTCGTCATCAGCCAGCAGCTGCAGCAGGCGCTGGCGTACGAGCTCCGGTTCGTTGCCCAGCAGTATCAGACTGCCTGATTCAAGGCCCTCAGGCCGTTCGGTCACGTTGCGCAGTACCGCGACGGGCACTCCGAGCGAAGCGCCTTCCTCCTGGATGCCGCCGCTGTCCGTCACGGCCAGTTCGGATGCATTCAGCAGAGCCACCATGTCGGGGTAACCCCAGGGGTCCTCGAGAATCACGTTTGCAACATCCTGAAGGGCGGGTGTGACAGCGTCCCGCACGGCAGGATTCAGGTGGACGGGATAGACGAAGGTCAGCTCCGGGTGTTCCCGTGCAGCTGCCGCGATTGATTCCGCCAGGCCCGTCATCATGGGCAGGTTCTCGCGCCGGTGCATGGTGATGGCGACAAGGCGCTTACCCTGCAGGTGAGCCGGCAGATCCGCCTGGGCCGCCACCATGCGCACGGCGTCGACTGCGGTGTTGCCGGTGATGACCATGCGCTCCTCGGTCTTGCCCTCGGCAAGCAGATTGCGCCGGGCGAGTTCTGTCGGTGGCAACTCCAGGTCAGTGAGCACGTCTGTCAGGCGCCGGTTGGCTTCCTCAGGGAACGGCTCCCGCATGTTGTGTGAACGGAGGCCGGCTTCCACATGTCCTACCGGGATGCCCTCAAGAAAGGCGGCGAACGCCACGGCAAAGGTGGTGGACGTGTCCCCGTGGACCAGGACGTAATCGATATCCAGCTCACGCAACATGTTTGCGGCTGCGGGGATTATGCGGCCGTTCAGCTCCGCCAGTCCCTGCCGTTCGGTCATGACCTTCAGATCCGCGGCCGGCACCAGGCTGAAAAGCCTGAGCATGGCGTCCAGCTGTTCCCGGTGCTGACCCGTCACGGTGACGACAGGCTCGACGCCGTCCTGCTTCTCCAGGGCGTGAATGACCGGGGCCATCTTGCTGGCTTCCGGACGGGTGCCGAAAGCAACGGCTACGCGTTTACTGCTCATTCTGCGAGCGCTGCCGTTCTCTGTTCAGCGCGGACTTCCCGGAGTCTCAGCATGACAACGAAGGCAATCAGTGTGACCGCGCTTATCACTGTCGTGTACATCAGCAGTGGTGGCGTGGCTGAGAGCAGCATGCCCAGAACACCAAGCACCAGCGTTGCGAACCACAGCAGCAGCACTGTCAGGTTCTTTGAACCGCTCTTCAGCCTGATCAGGTCATGCAGGTGATCGTTTGAGGCAAGCACCGGGCTGGAGCCACGGCGCAGACGGCGCACGGTCACCTGGGTGATGTTCACCACCGGAACGGCCAGCACCAGGATCGGAGCGACAACGGTCACCGCGGCGGTGACCTTCAGTGCCCCCAGCACGCTGACTGCTGCCAGCACATAACCGATCATGTACGCCCCGGAGTCGCCCATGGTTATCTTGGCGGGCGTGAAGTTGTGCCGCAGGAAGCCCAGCGCGGATCCTGCCAGTGCGGCGAGGAGCAGCACGGAGGCTCCGCGGTCACCGAACTGCAAAGCGACAGCGAGCAGGCACATGCTGGAAATCGCCGCAATGCCGCTGGACAGTCCGTCCAGGCCATCGATGAAATTGAAGGCATTGGTGAAACCGACCACCCACAGCAGAGTGACCAGAATGGCCAGCAACTCGGGCACGAACACGTAACCCTGACCGCTCAGGTAGTCGGTGATGAACTCGATGCGGACGCCGTTGAGCACCAGAATGCCGGCGGCAACGAACTGGCTGGCAAGGCGCATGAACGGCGGGATGTCCCACATGTCATCCATGAAACCGACCAGGGCCATCAGGCAGCCACCGAGCACGATTGCCAGCACCTCCACCCTGTAGCCGTCAAGCAGATCCGGCCGGATGAGGAAGCCCGCCAGCACCGCCAGCAGGAATCCGATCAGGATGCCCAGTCCGCCAATGTTGGGCACACGGCCCGAGTGGACCCGCGCACCTGCACCGTGGCTGCTGCCACCGACCTGAATCGCTCCGATGCGCAGTGCGAATTCCCGCACTTTCGGAACGATGAGCATCACCGTAAACAGCGCGACGAGAAACCCGGCTGCCGCCATGACTATCACCGGAATGAGGTTGCTTTCCGCCACCGGCACCCTACCTGCCCTTCAAATCGCACATCAGGCGCTTACGCTCCTGACACATGTTGCACATCATACACAACTACCGGCCCCGTGACTGCCCTGAGGCCTGCACTTCAGGTTATACTGCTGAGCGCTGAGGCGCCGCTGACGGGTGCCGGGCACATTGGAGAGGTGCCAGAGTGGTTGAATGGGACGGTCTCGAAAACCGTTGTACGGGCAACTGTACCGTGGGTTC
>CAZPLV010000232.1:0-3149 GCA_964587295.1 uncultured bacterium | reverse complement strand
GCAACGGGAGGACTGGCTGCGCTGGAAACTGAATCAGGCGCCACTGGTTGTGCGGCGCCTGAATCATCATCCGTGGGTGATCAGGAAGGATTTATCTTGGCCGCCATCCCTGCTCGCTTCTCTGGAACGTAACGGAGTGACTGGTGGACTCGACGTCACCTGCATTCCGATACGGATGTGCGCCCAGCCCGACACGGTCGGCTCGCCCTTGGTTGTTGGCAAGTACCATCATGCATTCAAGGCGACCGGACTTGGGATGATCCGGACTGCAGTCAGCGTTGAAGCCCTGGGGAAACGACACTGTAGCGGTGAATTCCAGGGTGTAGTAATCAACGCCATCGCGAACGGAGCTGAGACCATCGGTTTTTGCAAACTGGGTAATGCGGGCTGTCCCCGCACCAAACACATTATCGAGCGCAGTCTGGTAGGCGGTTCGGGCTTCCGATTCCGTTGGTCCACCGGCACTGTTCGCTACGCTGTTAACCGTGCCAACCGCGGCAGGTGCCTGCGCGGCAAGGCCCGACACCTGCTCCGCAGGAAACTCAAATTCTCCACGATTCGTAATGACGGTCCAGCTGCCTGCGGTGAACGCGCCTGCCAGACGGGTTCCATCGCTGAGTTCAAGGTTGCTGTCGTCATACGAGACAATTTCATCCATTTCGACTGAGAAATCACCGTGTTGAGTTCCGAATATCAGGTCAGTGCCGGTCAGGTTTCCCACGAAGGCTGTTCCATCACTGAGCTCAATGGTTGCGCCTTGAGCGAAGGGTAAAAGCTGGGCGGCAGCCGCCTCAAGTATTGCCTTGGCCTCTGTCTCATGCAGATCAGGATTCGTGGCCAGATAATCCAGTGCAGTCAGGGAACTGGCATCTTCCAGCGAGGGGTCCGCACCATAGCGCAGGAGGAGTTCGATTTTCTCGGTTGTGTCATTGATATCCGCTGCGTACATGAGTGGGGTTTTCCCACCGTTGTCAGCCATGTTTACGTCCGCACCCGCCTCAATCATCAACTCGATTGCACGAAGATCCGGGTTGTTCCACACTGCCAGCGACAGCATGGGCACGCCATCTTCAGTGGAGCGCTCGTTCACGTCCGCGCCCTGTGAGATTGCAATCTGCATTTCTTCTGCGGTGGCCACCATCGCGGCAATCGGGAAGGAAGTGAAGCTTCGCTGAGCAAGCGCCAGCGGCAGGAGCAGCATAGCTGCAACCGGCAACACCATCGAAGCGAAACCTGAGAGTTTGCGATTCATACCGAGCCTCCTGAATTGTCTCCCCGCTGAACGCACACATCGTACCGGATTGCGGAAATTAACCGCGGGGTGAGGGAGCGTCTTGAACCTCAGGTAGATGCACGGTGCGCCACCGCAACAGTCAGAAGTCCGTAACGAAAAGTGCGGTAAGCTTTCCCGTACCGGGGGAGACTGGAGTAAAAATGAATAAGTACTTGCGAATCGGGTTGTCGTTGTTGGCAATCACAGTTCCGCTGGCTTTGGCTCAGGATGAGGTCACGGCTGAGCAGTTTGCCGCCGAGCATGCCTCACCTGCGTTCACTTTGCAGGGAGATGCCTTGAGTGCAACTTCAATGCTTGAGCTCGCGTATCAGTGCCTCGGTTCAGGTGCTCAGGTGGAAGGCGATTTGCTCGTCACGACCGGTTTTCACATGCTGGACGCCCGGGCGTATCAGCTCAGGGGGCCGCAGGCACTCGCGACCAGCCTCAGGCGTGCCGAAATCAATGCGCAGACGCACGCGGTGGAGTTCTTTGAAGCAGTCCGGGTCAGAAGCCGGACCATCATGGCTGACACTGACACCACCGTCGCACGCGACACGATCGCCAATGACGACATCATGAGTCACTTCAAGATGACCACGGTTGAAACGCTCTCCACGGTGACTTCGGTTCAGGTTGAAGGCTACCTGCGTGGCGGACGCAAGGCCGGTACGAAACTGATCAGCCTTGGCGATCAGGGAATGTGCGTCGGCGTCCGTTATGAACTGCCGCTGGACCAGGCTGGCTTTGACCCTGTTGAACGTGCCCGTAATGAAAGCGGCACAGGCACGGCGCCGGCACCTGCGGACACCGCAGATGATGAGGGCAACAAGGGCTTCGAAGCGCCTCCGCCGGGAACAATCGGTGATTGGTAATTCCTGACTGATGACTATTCGTGGTCCTGTTGCCGGGCTGCTGTCGCTGGTCCTGGTCCTGTTCGGCTCAGTTGCCAGCGCCAACTGCCAGAGGCTGCAATTTGTTGACGCTGTTGGCTACGGGACTCCTGGTCAGGTCACCGCCTCAGGCGTCAGTCAGGCACTTGCGAATGCACTGGCTGAGTCAGTAGTGCAGGTTAATGGTTCATTCCTGCAGCAGCAGACTGAGATTGAAACCGTTGTAATCAATACCATCGCCGGAGACGCCTTTGAATCCGAAGTCAGAGATGGCTTCCGGGAGGAAATACGGCAATCAGCCGCAGGCGTTGTGACGTCGTACGAAATTCTGCAACGGGCTGAAGAACACGGCCTGATCATGCTGACTGTCCGGGCCGGCATATGTGCCGATCCACGCATTCTGCTTGATTTCGGTGGTGAGCGTTCCGTCCAGACGGAGCTTGCGGCAGGCATAGGAGACGCGCTGGCCAGTGCAGGCTGGCGCGTGGCTGACTCCGGCGGCTCCGGGTCTGTCAGTATCGCAGACCGCCTGAGCCTGTTCTTCGTAACTGGTGCAACTCACGTCTTCCGGGTCGATTCGAACCTGGTGCGCTCCGAGCTGTACCGCGGCATGAATATCGTTGATCTGGAAGTTAACGGCACCCTGACAGACTTGCGGCAGAGCCAGCAGGTCAGTGCGCTCGCGGTACAGGCTGAAGGACTGGGAAACAGTCAACACTCAGCAATGCATGACGCTGCCGTGACGCTTGGCCGCACTCTGGGGCAGCAGCTGCTGCATTCACTGGGCGCCGGTCAGGGCACAAGGCTCCGGATCACAGTCAGCGGAGTCACGCGCCAGTCAACCCAGTATGAGATTGAGGAATTGCTCGAGGGCATGACCGATGTACACCTTGATGGACGAGTGACATGGGATGCCGACGAGCAGAAGCTCACAGCGTTCATCACTTCGGCACCTGACAGCTGCACAATCGCCAGTCAGCTGACTG
>CAZPLV010000231.1:0-3149 GCA_964587295.1 uncultured bacterium | reverse complement strand
GCTTTGCTCTCGTTCAGCAGCAACATGCACAATCCGGGGCGCACGAACGTATGGCGGCTCGGCCAGGGGCACGTCGTTCTCGATTATGGCCATAACCCTGACGCATTCCGGGCTGCGGCCGAGATGGCAGGGTCATGGAGCGGTCAGGTACTTGCCATCGCTGGTGTACCGGGAGACCGGGCTGACAGTGTAATCCGTGAAGCCGCCGGAGCGTTGGCTGCCGGCTTCTCCAGACTGTGGATAAAAGAAGACAGTGACTTGCGTGGACGTGAACAGGGCGAGGTCGCTGAGCTGATCAGGCAGACGGTGCTGGAAGTGAATCCCGCTGCTGACTGCCGCATTGTGCTGGATGAAGCGGTGGCGCTCAGGCAGGTACTGTCCGACGTTCGGGCCGGAGCGACTGCGCTGCTGTTCTTTGAGCGACCCGAACCCCTTATGAAGGTGCTGGAACAGGCTGGCGCGGAACCGGTTGATCAGGTCTCGTCCCGTGCGATGCATGCCAGCCTGTCGGGAACGCAATCACAGGCGGTGACCATCACATGAGGGAGCAGCGCATTGGAGGATTACCGCAGTCTGGGTATCGCATCGGAGGACGCCTGACGTTCCTTCTGTTCCGACTCTGCGCGGGCACACTGTTTGCGCCAGTGCATGGTTTTATCATTGCAGCACAGTGACTCCTCTGGAAAAGTTTCGCATGTTCGTCCGCGGTTGCCTGCTCGCGCTTGTTGTCGTTTCCGGCACTGCCATGTCCCAGGACCTGTACGGTCCACAGGCTCCTGCGGACGCAGCCTGGCTGCGGGTAATCAATGCGGCCGATCTTGAACTCCATGCCAGCGTCGCAAACAGTGAGTTCCTGCTGGCCTTCACGCAGGCCGGGGATTACCTTCCGGTTGATCCTGGCCAGGTGCGCGTTGCCCTGAACGGCGCCGAGCACGCGGTTGACATCGCAGCCGGGCAGTTCCTGAGTGTCATCAACACCCCGGGCGACATCATGATTATCGAGGATCCGGTTCTGCGTGACATTTCACGTGGTTTGCTGGGCCTGCTCAACCTTACACAGCATCCTTCCCTGTCACTCCTGACTCCAGGGGGTGACACGGTGGTCGAGGGAGTTGAACCAGGTGCAGCCGCTTCTCTGGCAATAAACGCCGCGACGACTGAACTTGAGGTGCACGCTGACGGCGAGGTGCTGGGCACGGTGCCCGAGCATGCTTTTGAACGTGGCGTCGCCTACACAGTGGCTGTCTTTGACGGCCACGCAGGTCCCGTGATTGTGCTGTTAACGGCCGGAACGGGCTGAGGCCGGCAGTACAGGGTGGTATTCACTTCCACGGTTTTCCTGTTCCTGTTCCTGCCGCTGTTCCTGCTGGCCTATGTGCTGACGCCCGCAGCACGGCGCACAATTGTGATTCTGCTTGGCTCCTACCTGTTCTACGCATGGTGGCGGCCTGACTTCACACTGGTTTTCGCAGCCTCGACAGCGGCGGCGATAATCGCTGGCAGACTGATTGGTCGCTGGCGCGGGGAACGCCCTGAAGCTGCCCGTGTTGCGCTTGTCAGCGGCGTTGCGGTGCAGCTCGCACTGCTGGGTTACTTCAAGTACGCTGACTTCGGCATAGCCAGCCTGAATGCACTGCTCGGCAGCATTGGTGCCTCACCGCTACCGCTGATTGGCATCATCCTGCCGGTTGGTATTTCCTTCTACGTGTTCCAGGCAATCTGTTACATGGCGGACATTGCCCGTGGAGATGCCCGGGCGGATACGCCCTGGTACCAGGTGGCTGCCTACATCAGCCTGTTTCCGCAGCTGATTGCCGGCCCCATCGTCCGCTTCAAGGACATTGCCGCTGACCTGCGCGCCCCGAAGATGAGCTGGCACGGATTTCAGGACGGCGCCAGCCGCTTCATGCTCGGCTTCGTGAAAAAGGTACTGGTGGCCGACCAGATTGCGCCCATAGTCGACGGCTCCTTCGCACTGGCCAACCCGACTGCAGCCGAAGCATGGCTGGGAACGGTTGCCTTTGCGGTGCAGCTGCTGTTTGACTTCTCCGGTTACTCCGACATGGCAATCGGCCTGGGCCGCATCCTTGGCTTCCGCTTTCCGGAGAACTTCAACATGCCTTACCTGGCCACCAGCATCACGGATTTCTGGCGCCGCTGGCATATGAGCCTGTCGGCCTGGCTGCGTGATTACCTCTACATTCCGCTGGGCGGCAACAGGCGTGGCGTCAGGCGCACTTACGTCAACCTGGCACTTGTGATGGTTCTCGGCGGCCTGTGGCACGGCCCCACCTGGAACTTCGTCCTCTGGGGAGCCTGGCATGGCGGCCTGCTTGCAGCCGAGCGTGCCTTCGGTCGCCCTGACCGGGCGCTCCCCCGTCCGGCCACCATCACGCTGACCTTTCTGGCGGTGCTGATCGGCTGGGTCCTGTTCAGAGCGGCAGACCTTCCCGCCGCCTGGTCTCACTACCAGGGGATGCTGGGACTCAACGGATTCGGCATGTCCCCTGAACTCGCCTGGCAGCTCGATCCACGGGCTCTGCTCACCCTGGCTCTCGCGTTCGTCCTGTGCTTCCTCAGACTGCCCCTGAAACTGCCCCGGCTGCTACGTCCCGTCAGCGCGGGCCTGGCCGGTCTGTTCGTGCTGGCTGTCGGTCGCACCATTGCAGACACCGCAACTCCATTCCTGTACTTCGCCTTCTGATGACTGACGGGAACCGACAGGCACGTGAGTCCTCAAGGATTGGCCCCATCACATTCGTGCTGGTGCTGGTCGCCGGCTTCATCGGAGCAGTCATGAATCCCGCACTCTTTGATTCTCCTGAGGCAGTGATTGCCGACGGCAGCTGGGCCAGTGACTATCAGCAGAACTTCACGGCGCAGTTCGTGCTGCTGGAGCCGGCACAGGCAGTGTGGAACACGCTGGATCTGCTGCTGTTCAACCAGGCGCCGGCCGGAGTCCTGACTGGCAGCCGGGGCTGGCTGTTCACGGAGGAAGAGTACACCCACGACACCGATCCCGGCGGGAGGCTGGCCAGCTGGACAGCCGTAATAACGGATGTCGGACGTGAGCTGGAGGCAAATGGGGTGCAGCTGCTGGTTGCAGCAGTGCCGGCCAAGGCAACCTCGGTTGACGGACTGGCTCCGCC
>CAZPLV010000230.1:0-3161 GCA_964587295.1 uncultured bacterium | reverse complement strand
GAGTTCGAGCTGGGCGTCATCATCGCCATGGGCTTCCCCGACTACTTCCTGATCGTGGCTGACTTCATCAACTGGGCGAAGGACAACGGCATCGCCGTCGGTCCCGGCCGCGGTTCCGGTGCCGGTTCAATTGTTGCTTACGCGCTGCGCATCACCAACATTGAACCGCTCGAGTATGGACTGCTGTTCGAGCGGTTCCTGAACCCTGAACGGGTCAGCATGCCGGACTTTGATATCGACTTTTCGGACGCCCGCCGCGGTGAAGTAATCGAGTACGTGCGCCAGAAATATGGTGCGGAGCGGGTCGTGCACATCGCCACTTTCGGTACTCTGGCGTCCAAGGCCGCAATCCGCGACGCTGCGCGTGTGCTCGACATTCCATACGGTGACGCTGACCGCGCGAGCAAGCTCATTCCGGTCGTATTCGGGAAGTCACGCAGCATCCGTGAATCACTTGAGGAAGTTCCGGAGTTCCGGGATCTGTATGAGGCCGGCGGCAACAGCTTCATTGACGTGGCCATGGCCCTTGAGGGACTGACTCGTCACGCCTCGGTCCACGCAGCCGGAGTCATCATCGGCCGGGAACCCATCGACAACCTGGCCCCGGTGTTCCGCAGCAACGACGGACAGGCGGTCTGCCAGTACGACATGGGTGCCGTCGAAGACCTCGGCTTCATCAAGATGGACTTCCTTGGACTCCGTACGCTGTCCTTCATTGAGGCTGCGGTGCGCATCATCAAGGAATCACACGGCATTGAACTGGATCCGGATTCACTGCCGGTCGACGATGAGAAGACCTTTGATCTTTTCTGCCGCGGTGACGCCAAGGGTGTCTTCCAGTTTGAGAGCGCCGGCATGATTGACCTGCTGCGGCGGGTCGGACCGCGCCGTCTGGAAGACCTGATTGCGCTGAATGCCCTCTACCGGCCCGGCCCCATGGAGAACATTCCCACATACGCCCGGCGCTTCAGCGGTGCTGAAGAAGTGTCCTACGCGGACTACCCGGAGACCGAGGACACCCTGGAACCAATCCTGCGGGATACGTTCGGCATCCCGATCTATCAGGAGCAGGTGATGCAGATCGTGCAGGCCGTGGGCGGTTACTCCCTCGGCGAAGCCGACATCGTGCGCCGGGTAATGGGCAAGAAGAAGGTCGAGGAAATGGCCGAGCAGCGCGCGGCATTCCTCAAGCGCACCAACGAGCGCGGACTCGACCATGCGGAAGCGGAGCGGCTGTTCGATCTTCTGGAAAAGTTCGCAAACTACGGCTTCAACAAGTCACACAGTGCAGCGTACGTGGTTCTGGCCTACCAGACTGCGTATCTCAAGGCGCACTATCCCGTGGAGTTTGCTGCCGCCCTGCTCACCATTGAGCGTCACAATACAGACAAGGTCGCCGAGTACGTCGGTGACTCACGCAGCATGGGCGTGGATGTTCTGCCACCGGACATCAACGAGTCACGCGCCGATTTCACCCCGGTGGGTGATGTGGTCCGCTTCGGCCTGTATGGCATCCGCAACGTGGGCGAAGCAGTAATTGACGAAATCATCAGCGAGCGGAACGCAGCCGGTGCCTACCGCGATCTGTTTGACTTCTGCAAGCGGGTGAACGGACTGAACCGCCGCGCGGTTGAGTTTCTGGTCAAAGCCGGAGCATTCGACAGCCTGGGCGACCGGAGCAGCCTGCTGGCAAGCGTTGAGACTGCGCTGAAGTGGGGCACTGAACAGCGTGAGCAGGCGGCAGGTGGCCAGATGGGCCTGTTCGGCGACATGGAGGTTGCACCGCCGGAAATCACGCCGGCTGTTCCCTACAGCCGCCTGGAACTGCTGGCTATGGAGAAGGATTCGCTTGGCATCTACATTTCGGATCACCCGATGAATTCATACCCGGGTCTGGCAGCTGCCGCCACCTGCAATGTAGCCAACGCCGAAAAGTGGTTCAGGAGCCAGCCGGCAGAGTCGCTGCACCGCGGTCGCGCCCGCATCGCACTTGCAGGCATTCTCCAGCGCGTGAATAAGCGGACGACCCGCAAAGGCACAATGATGGCCAATTTCGACGTGGCTGATGAGTCAGGCAGCCGGGAAGTCGTTGCCTTCTCGCGGTCCTACGAGGCGATGGCGGACTCACTGGAAGATGAGTTGCCGGTGGTCCTTATTGCTCAAGCCTCACTCGATGACGGTGAGTTCAGGCTTGTGGCCGATCGGCTCATTCCCTGGGAAGACCGTTCCAGCCTGCCTCAGGTGATGCTGCTTGACTTTGAATCGGAACTCGTCACACGTGAACAGCTTCTGGAACTGCGTTCGCATCTGGATGAACACGCCGGCATAATTCCGGTGCGTTTCCGCATGCAGGAAGACGGTGAAGTTATCACCTTCATGCCCGAGGGCATGAGCGTCAGCGCGCAGGCACTGGAGGAGCTTCGGGATTCTTGCCCCTGGCTTTCCCCCAGCCTGACGCTGGACCGGGAGCAGCTGCTGCGGGAGCGACCCGGTGGTAACAGTTATGCGCGGGCCCACCAGCCGGTGCAGGCCAGTGTGGATGTGCCTTTCTGAAACATGTTTCCGGTCAAAGCGTCCACGGACCCACACCCGCGGCGCATTACTGTCATAAACTGACGCACGTGAGAGGTGTTGAACTGATGAAGAGAATAATGACCCCGCCGCTGCTTTTGGCAGCCGTGCTGGGAGGCAGCATGCTGCTCGCCCGCAAGAACGTCGTGCTTGCAGCCGAAGAGCCTGCCGGGACCGCGCAACTCGCTGACCTTCAGATCCCCGAGGGTTACACGGCAGTCGAACCTGCAGACGAGCGTACGATCAACTTTGCTGATCCGGCCGCCGTACTGAACGAAGGCAGCGAGTACGCCGCCCTTATCCAGACCAGTGCAGGGAACATCCTGATCGAGCTGTACGCACAGCGTGTGCCGAACACGGTCAACAACTTCGTGTTCCTGGCCCTGAACCGCTACTACGACGGCATTGTTTTCCACCGTGTGCTGGAAGATTTCATGGCCCAGACCGGTGATCCCACCGGCACCGGCACCGGCGGCCCGGGCTACGAATTTGAGGACGAGTTCCATCCCGAGCTCAGGCATGACCGCGCCGGCGTTCTGTCCATGGCCAACGCCGGACCGGGCACCAACGGCTCGCAGTTCTTCGTCACG
>CAZPLV010000229.1:0-3180 GCA_964587295.1 uncultured bacterium | reverse complement strand
AGCTGCTGACCCAGCTCAATTTCCGCAATCTGACAACGCCCCGCATCGAATTCGTCCCGGGACTCAATGTCATCACCGGCTCCAACGGCAGCGGCAAGTCAAACCTGCTGGCTGCCTGTTACCTGACCATGACGGCGGACCTGACTTTCGGTCGCATCGCGGACGCCGTGCGCATCGGAGAGGAAGAAGCTTTCGTGTCAGCCCGGTTCGTTCATGACGACGGGGAGAGCCTGGTCGAAGTCGGCCTCGGGCCGGGCAGGCGCCTGGTCCGTCTCGACGGGAACCAGGTACGGGCCGAGCAATTGGCTGTGGTTGCCGCCGCCGTACTCATTACGCCGGAGGATGCACAGCTCATCCACGGCGCACCCGCGCAAAGGCGCGCCTGGCTGGACTCGCTGCTTTCCCGGATCTCACAGCGCTACGCCCGGCTGATGCGCGAGTACGGTCGGGTGCTGACCCAACGCAACGCGATGCTTCGGCAGGGCATGTTCGACGACAGTCTCACCGTGTGGACCGAATCACTGGCATCGCTCGGCAGTGAGATTGAACTGTTGCGCGGCCGCGCCATAATCCGTATCCGTCAACTGGCTGCCAGCGCCTATCTGGACATGACGGATGGCAGTACCAGTGAGGAGCGCCGCCAGCTGGGCCTGCAGCTGCAGAGTGAGGGGCGTGCACCGCTGGCCGAAGCGCTCGCCGCCACCGCGCGGGAAGAACGTGCCCGCGGTGTGACGGTGGTGGGACCGCACAGGGACGACCTGCTGCTCGAGCTGGCTGGCAACAGCGTCCAGGCATTCGGTTCCCGCGGTGAGGCCCGGACCGTCGCCCTGGCGCTCAAAGTGGCGGAATACCGCCTGCTGGCGGAGCGGCATGGCGAGGAGCCGGTGCTGCTGCTTGATGACTTCAGCGCGGAACTGGACGTTCAGCGCAGCTCCTTCCTGCTGGAACTGGCTGCTTCCGTACCCCAGGCGCTGGCCACAGCCACGGAAGCACCTGAGGACCTGCCGGCCGCAGCCCGGCTGCGGATTGAGGCTGGTACGGTGAGCCATGTCGGCTGAGAAGACTGCTGCAGAACTGCTGGCAGAGCTGTTCCGCCGCGGGGGGATGACCCGGGCAGTGAACCGGGCCCGCCTGGTGGTGCTGTGGCCCAGGATTGCCGGTCCGAAGCTGGGGCGGTTCACCCGCGCCCGCAGCTTCCGCGACGGCATCCTCTGGGTGGACACCAGCGACAGTGAGACCGCAATGCACCTGAGTCTGCAGCGCGAACGGTTCCTGCAGGCGTTCCGGTCAGCCGGTCACCGGGAACTGAAGGACATCCGTTTCGTGCCCGGCCGGATTGAGGCCGATGTTGCCGCAGCTGCGGATCTGCCCGCTGAACCCGCCGAAGAGGACGTGGCTGCACTGACAGGGGCTCTTGCCGGACTTGAGCTGCCCCAGGAGGTGGCCCGTTCGGCGCTGCTGGCCGGCAAGGGAATTGCGCGCACGCGCACCATGCGACGCAGCCTCGGCTGGCTACCGTGTCAGGTCTGCGGAACACTCGCTGAAACCGTGGGAATCTGTTTCACCTGCGAACGCTACAGCCGCGAGGCAGGAACCGTCCGCGCCGCCCGTGAACTGCAGCATGACCCCGCGGCGGCCGTCCCCTGGCTGACAGATGACCAGAAGCTGGTTGCCGTCTGGCTGAGCAGCGGCCGCCTGGAGCAGCACCTCCAGCAACTGCTGCCCCAGGTCATCGCTGACGAAAAGCTCCGGCCGCAGCTGGAACAGCTGGCGCTGAACTGGCTCTCACTGAGGCACGGCCTTGACGCCGATGAACTGACGGATGACCACTGGACTGCCTTGCCCGCGAACATCCTGCGGGTGCTCGGTCGGGCCTGACAGCCGCCGCGCGGCGTTAACATTGCTGCATGACACCGCCCCGCAGACCAGTTGCACTGGTGATTCTCGATGGTTTCGGCATGGCTGCGCCTTCGCCGGGCAATGCCGTCGCCCTGGCTGACACGCACAACTTTGACCGCTATGCAGCCAGCGGCCCGTTCACGACCCTGGAAGCGTCCGGACTGGCAGTGGGCCTGCCCGAGGGCCAGATTGGCAACTCCGAGGTGGGACACCTGAACATAGGTGCCGGCCGGGTTGTGATGCAGAGTCTGACCTGGATTGACGAACACATCCGCAACGGCGAGTTTTTCGTGAATCCCGTGCTGCTTGAGGCCATGGAGAAGGCGCGCAGCGGCACGCTGCACCTGTTCGGTCTCGTCAGCCATGGCGGCGTGCATTCAAGCATGGGTCACCTGCTTGCACTGCTCAGGCTGGCCGATCAGCAGCAGATCCCGAGGGTGGCAGTACACGTCTTCACGGACGGCCGGGACACAGCTCCCGACAGCGGGCTGCCGGCCATGCTGGAACTGCAGGCGGCCATAAGCAGCCTGAGCATCAACGCGTTCATCGCCACTGTCAGCGGGCGCTACTACGCGATGGACCGGGACCGGCGCTGGGAGCGGACCCGCGAGGCGTATGACACCGTGGTGTGTGCCCAATCGGAATTCAGCGCCGGCTCCGGGGCCAACGCCGTACAGGACGCCTACAAACGCGGTGAGACCGACGAGTTCATCAGGCCGACGGTAATCACCGGTCCGGATGGCCTGCCGGCTGCTCCGGTGGCTGAAGGCGACACCGTCATTTTCTTCAACTTCCGGGCGGACCGGGCGCGGCAGCTCACCCAGGCGCTCATGGTTGACACGTTCACCGGTTTCGAACGCTGCAGCAATCCGCGGGTCAGTTTCTTCAGCCTGATGGAGCTCGATGAGTCACTCGGACTTGCCTGTGCCTTCCGCCTGCCGGAACTCGTCTCTCCGCTTGCGGAAGTGATAAGTGCTGCGGGTCTCAGGCAGTTCCATGCTGCTGAGACCGAGAAGTACGCCCACGTAACCTACTTCTTCAATGCCCTGATCGAAGCGCCTTACCCCGGGGAGGAACGCGCACTCATTCCCTCACCCAAAGTGGCCACCTACGACCTGCAGCCGGAAATGAGCGCACCGCAGCTGACGGACACCGTCGTGGAGCGGATTGCAACCGGCCTGGATGACTTCATTCTGGTCAACTTCGCCAACCCGGACATGGTGGGCCACACCGGCAGCACACGTGCTGCCGTACAGGCGGTCGAGGCAGCCGACCGGGGCC
>CAZPLV010000228.1:0-3186 GCA_964587295.1 uncultured bacterium | reverse complement strand
GCAAGCACGTCATCGATGTCCAGCTGGACGTCTGCGGCATTGTCGCGGTAGAACACCAGGGGGAAGCGGTCCGGGGGCTCGATTCCGAGCAGCACCGCACTGCTGCGCGCCCCGGGTTTCCTGGGAACAAAACTCACGTCAACGCCTTCACGCCTCAGGAACGCGAGGATGAAATCGCCGACCTTGTCCTGGCCGACCGCGGTCAGCAGACTGGTTTTCAGGCCGAGCCGGTTGGCGCCAACTGCGATGTTGAGTGGACTGCCGCCGACCAGCGCAGCGAAGTTGGTGATTTCCTCAAAGGGCGCACCAATATCATTGGAGTAAAGGTCGATGCCGGAACGGCCCATTGTGATCAGGTCAAAGCCGGGTTTCATGGTCACCCAGCTTACCGCCTGCTGCTGCAGGTTCCAGCGTGAAGTAGAAACTCGCCCCTTCACCTTCGGAACTTTCCGCCCAGATGCGCCCGCCGTGGCGACGGACTATGCGGTACACGGTGGCCAGGCCGATGCCCGAGCCGCTGAATTCCTCGCCATGCAGACGCTGGAAGGGCACGAACAGTTTCGGCGCATAGTCCATATTGAAGCCGTCGCCGTTGTCACGCACGTGGTAGACGGTCTCTTCCGCATCGGCAGTCGCGCCGATCTCAATCAGTGCCGGGTCTCTCTCAGCCGTGAATTTCCAGCTGTTGCCGAGCAGGTTTTCCAGGCAGATCTTTAGCAGCTGTCCGTCCGCCAGCACGTTCAGTCCCGGTTCGACGGTCCAGTTCACGTTTCTGTCCGGTTCCGCTGCTGCCCGGTCGGCCAGCAGTTCCTCGGCCAGGGCAGACATGTCAACTTCCGTGCGCTGCAGCGGGCCCTGGGAGACGCGTGACAGGCTCAGCAGATCATCAATCAACTCGCCCATGCGGACCGCGCCGTTGCGGATGCGGCGTATGTATCCATGAGCGGTTTCGTCCAGACTGTCGCCGTAATCCTCCAGGAGTGCCTGGCTGAAACCGTCGATGCCACGCAGCGGCGTACGGAGGTCATGCGAGGCGCTGTAGGTGAATGCTTCCAGTTCTGCATTGACGGCCTGCAGCTGGGCGGTACGCTCGGCCACCCGCTGCTCCAGCTGCTCGTTCAGGTCCAGCTGCTCCTGGTAGTGACGCGCCTTTACAACCAAAGCTGCCGCGCGCCGGCCGACCTCAGCGTAGAAATAGTGGTCCTCGCCTTCGAATGTGGCGCTGCCGTCACAGTCAACCAGTGCCATGCTGCCCAGCAGTTCGCCGTTTGCCACCAGGGGCACCAGCAGGACGCGGTTGAAACCCAGTTCTTCGAGCAACTGCCGGTACTCCGGCGAAGCGGCAGTTGCAGCCCCGAATTCTTCAGCCATACCGGGAATCAGCACCGGCTTCAGGTCCCGGAGCTGATCCAGGATAAAGCGGCTCAGGTCATGGACGTCGGGTGCCAGTTTGGTGAGCTGCTCCAGCTTGGGGTGCAACTGGGTGTTCCGGTGCCAGGAGGAAACCCGTTCCAGGCGTCCGTCCTTCGTTCGCAAGTTTATTGTGACCCAGTCGCAGTACTGCTCGCTGAGCATCCGGGGCAGCTCCCTCAGCACATTCTCGGGGTTCACCTGTTCGGAACTGAGCAGGCCAAGGTCCGCCAGGAAGATACTGCGGCTGTTGGCGCGTTCGGCGTGTGCCCTGGCGGTGCGCTCAAGATCCAGGGCAGTCGCGCGTGCGGATTCGGCGGCCCTGCGTTCAAGCACTTCCGATTGCAGGCTGGCATAGGTGGTGCGGTTCAGGTCAACCTGCCGGTGCAGTTCCCTCATGCTGCCCTGGAGCGTGGCCGTAAAGCGGTCCAGAAACAGGCCCAGAAGAATCAGCATCACCAGGTAAAGCAGCAGGTTGGTGAGGCTGGCCATGTGAAAACCCGGATCGCCCGGGCCGGGCGAGGACAGTACGGTCTGCAGGGTGGCAATGAAGGAGACGGCTGCAACTGCCAGGCCGGTGGTGGCCAGCAGGTGTCGACGTCCGAGCAGCAGTGCGGACAGGGCAATGGGCAGCACGTACATTGCGACGTAGGCGGGCCGGAAAGTCATGTCGGTCAGGCTGACCGCATAGGTGACAGCAGAGATCATGATCGCCACCAGCAATTGCACGCCAGTCGCAAAGTCTGCGCGCTGCAGGTGCCGCAGTGCGCTCACATTGAGAATGAGCAGGAGGACGGCGACGATGGTGTTGACGAGCGCGATCGGCTGGGGTCCTGCCAGGAGTGACCAGACAGCGAAGGCAATCAGGGCCCCACCCGTAATCAGGCACAGTGCCCAGATTAGGGGGGTCCATTCCCTGCGCAGATTGAGCTGGGGAAGATCGGAGCTGTCAACCAGAACGCGGCTCTGGCGGGCTTCCGGCTGCATGACGTGATACTATCAGGTCCGCATAAAGGTGATAGCATGCCAGACTGGTATGAGCGTCCTCCAGGTGGGCACCCTGGGGCGACGCGTCTTGTTGTGCCCGGGTTCCGGTTCGCAGGAGGAATAAATGGCTAAAGCCGCCACAAAGTCGACCACCAAGAAGAAGACTACTGCCGCCAAGAGCAAGGGCAGCAAGAAGGCCGTTGCAGAATCGGCCGAGGCTGCAGCTGGCTGGCTCCAGGCAGCTCCGATCCTGAAACTGCTTGAGCGGGGCGAGAAGGAAAAGTCGCTCGACACTGAGGAAATTACTGAAGCATTCAACAGGACCACGCACCTGCTGCAGGTTGAAGCTGAAGCGCTGCAGGTCGAGGACCTGATGGAGCTGATTGAAAGCAAGGGCATCGCCATTTCGGAGCTCACCGAAGAGGAACTGGCTGACGAGGATGAAGTCGATCCTGAAGATCTGGCTGATGAAATTGATGATGAAGACAAGGACGAGGATGACGAGGCCATGGACCGGGAAGAGATGGAAGCCCGGGCTGAGGCACTCGCTGATTCACGCGTAAAGACCAACGACCCGGTCCGGCAGTATCTGCAGGAAATCGGGCGTGTGAAGCTGCTTACCCTCGAAGAGGAAATCAGCCTTGCCCGTCGGATCGAAGAGGGCCTGGCAGCACTTGAACAGCTCGAGGAAAGCGAAGAGGGCGAGCTGGAAGACCGCGAGCGCCGCCGTTTGCTGCGCATTCACGAGGACGGCGAGCTGGCCAGGCGTCACCTGATTGAAGCCAACCT
>CAZPLV010000227.1:0-3199 GCA_964587295.1 uncultured bacterium | reverse complement strand
ACCAATTTGGAGCGGTTAGCCGCAGCATGACGGAGGTAGGGAATGAGACGATTCGCCGCAGTACTTCTCGTATTTGCATTGTTCGCCGGCATGGCGTCAGCGCAAGACTCAATCCGACTGGGTGTGAACCTGGAACTGTCCGGCCGCTTCGCGGTGCTGGGCAGCACCAGCCTTGAAGGTGTTGAAGCAGCGCACCTGCAGAACCCGGAAATCAACGGCATTCCCGTGGAGCTTAGTGTTTGCGATAACGCCAGCACCGTGGAAGGCTCGGTCGCCTGTGCCAACCGTTTCATTGACGAAGGCGTACTGGCTGTAATCGGGCCGATTTCCACCACCCACGCGATTCCGGCGGCTGAAGCGCTGCAGGATGCTGGCGTGATCATGATTTCCAACGGTTCGACCAACCCTGACACGACCCAGGTCGGCGACCATATCTTCCGCATGACTTACACGGATGATTACCAGGGCCGCCTGGCCGCCCGTTACCTGGCTGAGGACCGCGACTTCGGGCGCGTGGCAATCTTCCGGCAGCAGGATGACGATTACAGCTTCGGCCTGGCCAACTTCTTTGACGAGGAGTTCCGCGCACTCGGTGGCGAAACCATCATCCTGGACTACGTTTCCTTCACGGTTGACTTCTCCGCGCAGGTGAACGACCTGCAGGGCTTCAACCCTGACGCCTTCTACTTCAGCGGCTTCTGCGCTGAGGGCACCTCACTCATTCCGCTGCTGCGCAACCAGGGCTACGACCAGCTGGTGATCGGCGCGGACGCTGCGGATGACTCGCAGTGCCCCGAGGCCGGCGGCGAAGCATTCGACGGCTTCATGTTCACTGGCTTCGGCACGGCCGAAGTGCTCGAGGGCGCAGCCGCCGAGCGCGCAACCGAGTTCGGCGAGTTCTTCCGCGCCAACATGCCGGAAGCAACTGACTTCAACGGCTGGACCCTGTCCGGCGCCGACTCGTTCAACGCCATCCAGGCCGCCATCGAGAACGCCGATTCGACTGACTCCGACGAGGTCCTTGCAGCACTGCAGGCTCTCGACATGTACCCCGGCGTTTCGGGCGACATCACTTATGCCGGCACTGACGGCACCCCGGCTGACCGCATGATCGCCTTCTTCGAACTGGCTGTTCCGGGCGAGGACGGTGCAGCTTACGACGTGAATGAGCTGTTCGGCATCAGCACCGCCGGCGCTGAGTAAGCTAACGGCCGGAAGCAGTAGTGACTGACTGAGTGGTTCATGACTGTGGGGGTGGCCTGGCTGCCCCCACAGTGCATTATTTAGGAGTTCATATTGGCGGCAACGAGTCTGACGGGCAAGCGGCGCCTGCGCCGCAGTCCGGTTCCGTATCTGCTGGTCGCTGCAATCCTGCTGCTGATTGGCTGGCGCATCCATTACCTGGTCAACGTCGCTGAAGTCCGCTCTTACGCGTCTTTCGTGGGCGCCTTCTTCAGCTCACTGCAGCTGGGCAGCCTGTACGCACTGATAGCCCTGGGCTACACGATGGTGTACGGCATCATCCGGCTCATCAACTTCGCGCACGGCGAAGTGTTCATGGTCGGCGCGTTCGTATCTTATTTCCTGTTCACCAGCACGCCTTACAGCCTTCCCGGCGCAATCCTGGGGGCCGCCTTCATTTCTTTCGGAGTCATGTTCGTGGCCACGCTGTTCCAGGGCTACCGCATGTCCCATCCGCTGATACTGGGTATTGGCGCACTGTCGCTCGTCGGCTTCACGTTCGTACTCAGCATGGCTGACCTTGGCTGGATTATGGCGCTGGTGCTGAGCATGCTGACTACCGGCGTGGTCGGCGTTGCGATTGACCGGATTGCCTACCGGCCACTGCGGGGCGCACCCCGCCTGTCGTTGCTCATCACCGCCATTGCCGTGTCGATATTCCTGCAGAACTTTGGCCTGCTGACGTTCTCGCAGCGGCAGACTCCGTACCGGCCAGAGACAATGTGGACCGACTCGCTCTCGTTTGATGTGCTGGGTCAGACGGTGTTCACTACCAATCTGATCATCCTGACGCCCTTGCTGCTCATCGTGCTGGGCATTGCCCTGCACCTGTTCGTGACACGCACGCGAATCGGGCGGGCGATGCGCGCCACGGCACAGGACCCGGAGACCGCGGAGATGATGGGCGTGAACGTAAATCGGGTCATCGCCACGGTGTTCTTCCTGGGCGCAATGCTGGCGGCTGCCGCCGGTGTGCTGTGGGGCCTGAACTTCGGCAGCCTGAACCAGCCGGCGGTGTTCGGACTGCTTCCGGGCATCAAGGCGTTCTCCGCTGCCGTCATCGGCGGCATCGGCAGTCTGCCCGGTGCCGTGCTGGGCGGACTGATTCTCGGCTTCCTGGAGAATTTCCTGACTGCGCTGTTCCCGCGCACGCCTGATTTTGCGGGCATCACGGAGTACAAGGACACGTTCGCGTTCATCGCCCTGATCCTGATCCTGCTCATCAAGCCATCCGGCCTGGTGGGCGAAGACCTGTCGGAGAAAGTCTGATGCCGGATCCCAAACGCAACCGCAACCGGATCCTGACCATCCTCGGCCTGGCCGTAGTGGCGCTGCTGCTCTACCTGATCGACAATTCCGGCTCCAGCAAGCTGGTGCAGGCATTCGCGCTGTTCTCGATCTGGGGCATTGCAGCAGTCAGCCTCAACCTGGTCAACGGCGTGACCGGCATCCTGTCGCTCGGTCAGCACGGCTTCATGCTTGTGGGCGGTTACGTCACGGCGCTGCTGGTGCTGCCCGCGTCCAACCGCGAGCGCATCATCGAGAGCGGCCGCAGTTCGATGACGGAAGAGACGCTCAACATCAGCATCGCCAACTTCTTCAGTCTGATCGGACTGGATTCCCTGGCTGCTCCCGACTACCTGTGGCTGCAGTTCATCGTCGCGCTGTTCATCGGCGGCCTGGTTGCGGCATTCTTCGGGCTGCTGGTCGGCATTCCCAGTCTGCGGCTGCGGGGCGACTACCTGGCTATCGTTACGCTCGGCTTCGGTGAAATCATCCGGCTGCTGGCTGCCACCAGCATGTTCTCGCCCTATACCAACGGCGCGCTTGGCTTCGCGGGGGTGCCGTCGGAATTCGGCAAGAGCGTCTGGTGGACCACCGCCATCCTGGGCATC
This sequence comes from uncultured bacterium, assembly GCA_964587295.1. Classification (GTDB taxonomy): domain Bacteria; phylum Deinococcota; class Deinococci; order Deinococcales; family Trueperaceae; genus CALDPK01. The sequence continues at coordinate 62 of CAZPLV010000227.1, read as the reverse complement.
ACCGTGTTCGTGATGGCCCGCCTGAAATACAGCAGTTACGGCCGGGTGCTGCAGGGCATCCG
>CAZPLV010000226.1:0-3238 GCA_964587295.1 uncultured bacterium | reverse complement strand
CGGCGCTGCAGGTTCACGAGCCGGCGCTCCCGACAAGCATGCGCCGCTGGATCCAGGCGGCGCTCAGGTTGACGGCGAGCGACACGATGAAGAGCCAGAAGCCGACCGCCATCAGGCTGGACAGGTGCAGGCTTTCCACGGCTTCACGCACTTCATTGACGATGACCGACGGCATGGTGGCAGCCGGTCCGAACAGCGTGATCGGCAGACGGGAAGAGTTGCCGATCAGCATGGCAACCGCCATGGTCTCCCCCAGCGCACGGCCGAATGAAAGCACCGCGCCGGCAGTGATGCCGCCGCGGGCGTAGGGCAGCACGGCGAGCCGCAGGACTTCCCAGCGTGTGGCGCCCAGCCCCCAGGCAGCCTCACGCTGCTCCTGGGGTACCAGCCGGATTGCATCGCGTGCAAGTGCGGTGGTGAAGGGAACTATCATCAGGGCAAGCACGAAAGTGGCTGTAACCAGACCGTAGCCGGTCGGGTTGCCAAGCCAGCTGAGTTGCCCCGGTGCGTTTTCAGCAGCCCACATGAATACCGGCAGGTAGACCTTTTCGCGCAGGAACGGTGTCAGCACCAGAATGCCCCATATGCCGATCACGACGCTGGGAATCGCGGCCAGAAGATCGACGATGTAGTCGATGATGCTCGCCAGCCAACGCGGCGCATACTCGGCACTGAGAATTGCCAGGCCAAGAGCCGGCAGGAATGAGAGTGCAAGGGCCCCGATGCTGGTGATAAGCGTGCCCAGCACGAATGGCCAGGCTCCGAACCGGCCCGCTACCGGGTTCCAGCTGGTGCCGCTCAGGAACCTGAAGAAGCCAAACTCTTCGAACGCCAGGGCAGCGTCACGGCCCAGGACGATGGCCATGGCTACGGCCAGGCCAACCACCAGCAGGCCCAGCAGCGTCACGACGCCCAGGAAGACCCGGTCTCCCAGGCGCTGTCTGAGTCGTGGAATTGCGGGTATCTGTGCTTTCAAGCTTCGGGCTCCATCCAGACCGGCAGGGAGCGGAACCCGGGCTTCCTGCCTCCCGGCTTCCGCTCCCCGTCATTCAGGGGAATTCAGACTGACCGCTCAGCGGACTTCGTCAACAATCGCCTGACCGATGTTGTCGCCTTCCCACTTGACCTGGGCGAGGCGCGACAGGTTGCTTTCAACAGCAGCGTCCGGCAGGCGGGCAAAGGCGAGGGACTCCGAAAATTCCTGGCCTTCCGTGACGGCCCAGACCAGGAAGCGTACTGCTTCCTCAGCTTCGGCGCGGCTGTTGAAGGCGTCGTTCTGATCGGCGTTCTCGTAGAAGAGTGCCCAGGCAAAGCCGGAGATCGGGTAGCCGTCGGGATGTGCGGTGTCGACAATAAGGACACGGGTGTCTTCGGGCAGTTCCACGTCACCGGCGGCGGAGGTCGAGGCGAGGCTCGGCTCGATCAGATTTCCGGAGCTGTTGATCATGTAGCTGTAGCTCAGGTCATTCAGCGAGGCGTAAACAAGACTGTTGTAACCGATGGTGCCGGGGGTGTTTGCGATGAGGCCTGCGACACCTTCGTTGCCGGCTGCACCGACGCCGCTGGGCCACTCGACTGCGGTTCCTGCGCCGACCTGGTCAGCCCACCGGTCCGAGACAGCGGACAGGTAGCTGGTGAAGATATTGGTGGTGCCGGAGCCGTCAGCACGGTGCACGACATTGATGGGCAGCGGCGGAAGGCTGACATCGGGGTTGAGTTCAATGATGGCTTCATCGTTCCAGCGGAGGATCTCACCCAGGAGGATGCGGGCGAGCACGTCACCCCTCAGGACCAGACCCGTTTCGACACCGGGAACGTTGTAGGTGACGACAACATCCGCCAGGGTGACAGGCAGGTTGTAGGCAGCACCACCGGTTGCTTCCTCAGCCCGGGTCAGCTGCTCGTCACTCAGGAACGCTTCGGTTGCACCGAAATGAATTGTCTGTTCGATGAAATTGCTGATGCCGCCGCCGGATCCGATTGACTGGTAGTTGACGAGTACGCGGCCGTCGGTCACGTCGCGGTAAAGGTCAGCCCAGGTGGCGATGAGGGGAGCCGGGAAGGAAGCGCCTGCGCCGGTAAGGTCCACACCCTGTGCGCTGGCATTGAAGCCGCCGGCGAGCAGGGCAAATGCACCAAGTCTGAGAAACTGCGTTTTCATGTCTGTCCGTCCTCTCGGATTGGCGGCACGTGGCTGCCGTCCCGTAAAGGAGGATAGACAGTGAATGTCAGCCGGGGGTCAGCCGGCCATGAGCAGTGGCAGTTTTGCTGTGCTGTCCGCCTCGACCCGGCCGTAAAGGGTGTGCGGTGTGGCGCTCTCTATGGTCACGTCCATCAGCCCCAGCTTCAGGTCGTCACCCTTCGGAATCAACACCGTGTGATTCTGATCGGAATGTCCGTAGAGGAAATCCCCTTCATTGGCGATGTCCTTGATCAGCACCCGCAGGGTCCTGCCAACCAGTTCCCGGTTGCGCCTGAGCGACCAGTCCTTCTGCTTCTGTATCAGCCGCTGCAGCCGTTCGGTCTTCACTTCCCGGGGCATGTCGCTGAAGTGCTTCGCGGACGGAGTGCCGGGTCGCGCCGAGTACATGAACATGTAGGCCTGTTCAAAGCCCACCTCGTCATAGAGCGAGAGGGTCGCTTCGAAGTCGTCTTCCGTCTCACCCGGGAAGCCGACGATGATGTCGGTCGATATGACGACGTCTTTCACCTTGCTGCGGATTTCCTCAATGATCCCCAGATAGCGGTCACGGCGGTATTCGCGGCCCATGCGTCTCAGTACCCTGTCACTGCCGGACTGCACCGGCAGGTGAATGAAGTTGCAGATGTTGGGCTCCCCGGCGATGGCGTCGATGATGTCACTGCTGAAGTTCATCGGGTGGCTCGTAATGAACTTGACCCTCGGAATGCCGACATGCGCGACCTTGCGGAGCAGCTCCGCGAATGAGGGCAGGCTGTCATCACCAAGGCCGTAGCTGTTCACGTTCTGGCCCAGCAGGTACAGCTCCTGGGTGCCTGCCTGCCGCATGGCTTCGGCCTCCTGCAGGATGGCGTCAAGCGGCCGGGAGACTTCAGGCCCCCGGGTGGAGGGAACGATGCAATAGGTGCAGTGATGGTTGCAGCCACGCATGATGGTCAGGAAACCGGTGAGGCTGCCGCTGGCCGGGGTGATGTGGCTGACCAGGTCGTCCTTGAACTCAAGGCTTTCAAACGCCGGCGCACCCGCCTCGAGCGCTGC
>CAZPLV010000225.1:0-3246 GCA_964587295.1 uncultured bacterium | reverse complement strand
CGCTTGCGCTGCTTGGCCGCGGGCTTTTGGCGGCCGTTGGTGAAGAGAGTCACCGATTGTTTAACCCTCGCTAGTTGTACTCAACCCGTGCACATGGTTTGTACACAGCGTCGTTATTCCACTTGAACGAAGGCCCGGTACGGGGCACACTACATAAAGCGACGCACCGGCCCGATTCGGCCCCAACAGTTCCGGAAAAGACACAAATCTTTCCGGAATATGTACGGTGGTTATTTCATGTGTTGAATATAACTGGCCGGCGTGACTTGCGATTAACGGAGGTAGTTTGCGATGTTCAAACCGAAATTCGGAGTACTTGCAAAAAGTCTGGCAGCCGCGCTGCTGCTTGCTCTGGCGGCAACGCCGGTGCTGGCGCAGGAACCGGTATACGGAGGGACGCTGAATGTCGGCCTGGCCGATGACCCACCCGAACTGGACCCGCACCGGACGGCAGCCAACGCCTCCAGGACGATTCTGCACAACATTTTCGCCACGCTGTTCGAAGTGGATGAGGACCTTCAGGTTGTTCCCGGTGTGGTGCAGAGCTGGACGGTCACCGACGACGGCCTCGAGTACGTCTTCAACCTCACCCCGGGAGTCAGATTCCATGATGGCACTGACCTGGATGCCGCTGCGGTGGAATTCAACTTTGCCCGCATGATGGATCCGGAATTCGGTTCGCCGCGCAACGCGGAACTCGCCTTTGTCGATTCCGTCGCGGTAATCGATGACCTGACCGTACAGGTGAACATGAGCCAGCCCTTCGCCGCCTTCCTGCCTGCACTGGCGTCGTGGACGGGCATGATGGTCTCGCCGACCGCCGTTGAGGCGTCCGGCAATGACGGCTTCGAAGAGTCCCTCATTGGTGCCGGCCCTTTCCGTTTCGTCGAACGCATCCGTGACGACCGCGTCGTGCTCGACCGGTTTGATGACTACTTCAAGGACGGCCTGCCCTATCTGGACCGCGTCGTTTACAGGCCCTTTGTTGACGGCGATTCCCGTGTCCTCAACCTTCAGTCCGGCGCCATCCACATCGTGAACACCGTGCCCGGCCGCAACATCGAGGACCTGCAGCAGGAAGACGACATCACCGTGAGCATCGTCGGTGGTCTCGGCTACCGCGGTGTATACATCAACGGTGAATCCGAAGACCTGGGCAGCAGGGAGCGCCGTCAGGCGCTCAGCGCCTGCATCGACCGCAACATCATCGTCGACACTATCTTCGGTGACGCTGCAGTGCCTGGAGTCGGACCTTACTCACCGGCCACCTGGGTTGTCGACCTGGATGATCCGGTCCCCGCGCGCGACGTTGAGCTTGCGCGTGAGCTCCTCGCTGCTGCCGGCGATCCGGACGGTTTCAGCTTCACGCTCTACATTGTTCCGAGCGAAGAGGAAATCCGGGTTGCCTCAATGATGGCTGCCATGTGCGCCGAAGTCGGCATTCAGATTGACATTCAGCAGATCGAGTTCGGCAACGGCCTGGCCCGCATGGGCGAAGGCAACTACACTGCCTTCTCCGTCGAACTGAGCCCGCGTAACGACCCGGACCTGAGCGCTTACCCCTGGTTCCACAGCACCGGCACCAACTGGGGCCGCATCGACAGCGCGGAACTGGACGACCTGCTGACCCGCGCACGCGCCAGCACCGATCAGGATGAACGCCGCGAGCTGTACCGCCAGACCAATGAAATCTACGCCGAAGAGGTGCCTTACCTGTTCCTCTATCACATGGCCGAAATCAAGGCTTACCGGAACGAGATGAACGGTTACCGCCACATCCCGGACTCCATGATGCGATTCGAGGATGTCTGGCTCGCCAACTGAGCTGAGCATCCCGCACAAGCCAACCGGTGCCGTGAGTCAGCAGTTTCCGCTCACGGCACCAGCCATTCCGGCCGCCCCGGCCAGACTGCTGGAGACCAATGACTTCGTATGCGCTGCGGCGTCTGCTGACGACGCTCCCGATTATCCTGCTCATCACCCTGATTGCTTTCATGGTGATGAACGTGCTGCCCGGGGACCCGGCAATCGTGCTGCTGGGCCAGGAAGCCACGCCTGAATCACTGGCTGTCTTGCGGGAGCGCATGGGCCTAAACCGGCCCCTGCACGAACAGTATCTTGCCTGGTTGGGCGGACTGTTCCAGTTCGATCTCGGCCGCTCCCTTATTGACAACACACCGGTAGCCCGGGCCATCGGCCACGCTCTGCCGGTAACACTTCAGATCACCGTGATGGCGCTTGTTATCGCGCTTGTCATCGGTGTTCCGGCCGGCATTCTGTCGGCCACCAAACGGGGCGGCATCTGGGATGCCCTCGCGTCATTCACCGCACTGTCAGGCATTTCGCTGCCGGGTTTCTGGGTGGCGATTCTGCTCATCTATCTTCTGTCAGTGCAGTACAGCCTGCTGCCATCGTCAGGCTTCGTCCGGCTGAGCGAGAATCCGTGGCAGAGCATCCAGCACAGCATCCTGCCGGCCATTGCACTGGGTTTGCGGCCAGCCGGCATATTCATGCGTATGGTCAGATCCAGCCTGCTGGATGTGGTCAAGAGTGACTTCGTGCGGACCGCACGGGCCAAGGGTCTGAGCGAACGCACCGTCATCATGCGGCACGCGCTTCGTTCCGCGCTGATTCCGCTGTTCACCGTCATAGGTGTTGAGTTCGCGTCGCTGCTCGGCAATGTCGTCGTGATCGACACGATCTTTGCCTTGCCCGGTTTCGGCCGTCTCATCTACAACTCGTTCCTCAGATTTGACTTCACGATGATCCAGAGCCTGCTGCTGGTGTTTGCCGTGGCAGTAATCGTCATCAACCTGCTGACCGACTTCGCCTACTCGCTCGTTGACCCACGGATCAAGTACTCATGAACGCAATAGGCAAACTCATCCGCAAACCACTGGCGATGTTCGGCTTCGTGATTGTCGCCGCCGTGATTGTGTCGGCAGTGTTTGCGCCGGCGGTGGCGCCACATGACCCGCTGCGGGCCGACTTCATGGCCATCCTGCAGGCACCGAGTTCCGAATATCCGCTGGGTACCGACGAAATCGGGCGCGACGTGCTCAGCCGCCTGATTTTCGGTGCCAGGGCTTCGCTGCAGGCCGGTGTACTCGCCGTCCTGATTGCCGCCGGAATCGGTGTGCCGCTGGGCCTCATCAGTGGGTACACGCGCGGCTGGCTTGACGACATCGTCATCATGCGCCTGACGGACGCGATCATGGCGTTCCCGGTCATCATCCTGGCGCTGGC
>CAZPLV010000224.1:0-3248 GCA_964587295.1 uncultured bacterium | reverse complement strand
GCAGGGCCGCACTGGCGCTGACACTGGGTTCCTCGTCCTCCTCTGTGCTGATTTCAGAAGCGGTCTTCGGTTGCGGCCGGCCGTCCGGCTCAAAGCCAAGCCGGCGTGGGCTGTCCCGCAGCACAATCGCGTGCAGCGGGATGGTCACCACTGCCATCAGCAGGGCCAGCAAGCGCAGCGCTTCGCGCCAGCCGAGTGACTCGACCAGTCCGGTGGCGAGCGGAATGAAGATGGTGCTGGCCAGGCCGGCAACCATCGTTACGAGCAGCATGGCTCTGATGCGGTCGCGCCGGAACCAGGTGGCAATCACCGTGAAAGCGACGTCGTAGAGGACGCAGGCCATGACGAGGCCGATTCCCGCCTGCACCAGGTAAAGGCCGGCAAGGCTGTTCACATACGACCAGAGGAGCACCAGCAGTGCACCCGCGAGGGAGCCGATGCTCATGATGCCGCGCGCACCACGCGTATCAACCCAGCGGCCGACCGGGAAGGCAGCGAGACCGGCTACCAGCAGCGCCAGCGAAAACGCACCCGACGTTTGCGCGCGCGTCCAGCCGAGTTCGGTTTCCATCGGCAGGGTGAAGACACCGAAACCGTAGGTAAGGACGCCGTAGCCGATTGTGGTCGTGATGGCAAGCGCCCAGGCGATGCGCCAGCCTGGGAACCTGATTGCGGAACGCTGCTGGGTGGTGTGGTCAGACGTGTACGTGGAGGCCCCCGGTTGCGGTCATGCGGCATTATTACCTGCCGGCCAACCGGCCATGTTCCACTCCCAGCGGTTCATTGCCGTTCACGCCTGCGGCTCACCCTGACCCTCGTCTGCGACGTACATTAACGGTGCATTTACGCTGTGGTTCTATCATGCAATATGCAAAACTCCGGACGGAACACAATTGGTGCCGCCTTTTTTCTGGCGGTCGCACTTGCAGCCGCCGCCGGCTTCAACCAGAGCGCGGAAGCACAGACTCCACCCGAAACGGTCTACCTGAACAACACGAACATCACGGTTGGACTCGGAAGCAGCCACGACGAGGCGGTGGCCAACGATCCTGCCACCGGCCCTTTTGCGAACGTCGCGCTGGGTGTCTCCCTGGACAACATCATCAACGCTCCGGCAGCCGACGCTGGGGAACTCCACGATCAGAGCGAGCACATCTGGGTGAGTGGCGGCCATCTGGAACTCGTTTTCGATTTCGGCACCGAGTACGATCTGCTCACACTGCACTTCTGGAACTACCATCAGGAGGGTTATGACGTTGACAACGTTGCCTTCACATTCTTCAACAGCGCGGGAGAGCAGGTTGGCGGGCTCGAGGTTGAACCCCGCCTGGGCAACTCCAGCGGAACGGACGCCGACCCCCTGTTCGCTGAAGACTATGAGCTGGATTTCCCCGGTAACGTTCATTACGTGAACGCATGGCTGACAGGCAGCAACAATCAGGTCGACTTCAACAACATCGGTTTCACAGCGGTACTTTCAGAGCGGCCCGACAGCGGCCAGACAGCACCTCAACAGACAGGATCAGGAGGCCTGGCTGTACTCGCTGAGACTGACACGGCCACTGCGCGGCTGCCAGGTGACGGAGCGATTGAAGTGATCCTGGATGCAAGCGGCAGCATGTGGCAGCAGCTTGACGGCCGCTACCGTTACGAAATTGCGGCCGAAGTGCTCACGGAGCTTGTTACCGATGTGCTCCCCGCAGAAGTGCCTTTCGCACTGCGTGTATTCGGGAACCGGGAAGCTGATGTCTGCCGCACCGACCTGGAGCTTGCACTGGCACCGCTGGACGTAGCGGCTGTAACAGGAGTGATCGCTGGCATCGAACCCCAGCAGTTTGCCGGCACTCCGCTGGCTGAGTCCATCGCGCTCGTCCGGGGCGATCTTGCTGAAGCAACCGGTGCAGCAACAGTAATCCTGATCACCGATGGCGAGGAATCCTGCGATGGTGACGTTGAAGCGGCCATCAGTGATTTGCGCGCTGATGGTTTTGACGTGGTGCTCAACATAATCGGCTTTGACTTTGATGCCGGCAACATTGATGCGGCGCGTGAACAGTTCCGCAGCTGGGCTGACCTGGGCGGCGGCCAGTACTTTGACGCCAGGAACGCCGCGGAGCTGGCCAGCGCCCTTGAGCATTCAGTCTCCCCCGTTTTTGAAGTGCTGGATGGTGACGGCGTCGTGGTCGCACGCGGCACCGTCGGCGGCACTACCGTCCGGTTGGAAGCGGGTACCTATTCGGTCCGGGTGCTTACCGAACCTGCGCTTGCTTTACATGACGTTCAGGTGGACGATGGTGAGACCAGTCTTGACCTGAGTGATTTCGAACCTGCTGATTGAGGCCTGCCGCACCGACCTGGAGCGAGGTGACGCTCGAATCGTAATCCGGCAGACTCGCTTTTGCCACTGTGCCGCATCTACACTTGGGTATGGCCCAACCGATCACCATTGCTGCTTTCAGTGACGCCCATGGCAATTCACTGGCGCTTGAGGCCGTCCTGCACGACATCCGTCGGCACGCCCCGGATCTGATAGTTAATCTTGGCGACCAGATATGGGGGCAGGTTGACCCGCTGGGCGCGTACCACCTGCAGGCTGAGCTCGGTGCGGTGGAAGTGCGCGGCAATAACGACGAGAAACCTGCCCTGCCTGCAGAACTCCAACCGGAATTCGAGCAGCGCTACGCAAGCTGGCTCTCGGGACGTGTTCCGCGCGAGGCGCTCGAGCGTCTGGCTGCCCTGCCCGTCACGTCCACATTGTCTGACGGCCGGGTCCTGGCTGCCCATGGCACGCCGGACAGCCCCTGGGAGCTCCTGCTCTGGCAGGTTGCTGCCGGTGAACTGGTTGAACGCGGCGACGCTGATGTTGCCCGCAAGCTGGCCCTGCTTGATGACGGTGTTGAGCTGGTGCTGGTTGGTCACACCCACCGGGAGCGCCTGGTCAGGCTCGGCGAGCGGCTGCTTGTCAACGTCGGACCGGTGGCCTGGCAGCGTGACGGGGATCCAAGGGCCCGCTGGATGCTCCTCCGTCATGGCCCGGACGGCTGGAGCGCTGAACCGCAGCGCGTCAGCTATGACTGGCGCGCCGCAGCTGCAGCTGTGCTGGCCAACAGTCCTGTCTTCCCGGCTGAGGCAGATTCCCACCTGCTTGGGGTGAGCAGACGGCCGGCCAGCCTGGACTGACGCCGTGAGATTCCCGGCGGCATACCGTATGACCTGCTCGCCTGGATCCGCGGCTGGGGTGCAGCCGT